>JABXGU010000773.1 GCA_016550415.1 archaeon
CCTGTTTCTCGGTAATAGAGCCCACACGATTTTTAATGAATTCAAAGGTTTGCTTCATTATTTCTGTCAGAGTTTGAGCAGCACGATAATGGCTATCCATTTGCTCAGTGGTTAGTACCGAATGAATGATTTGCATAAGATTTTCCCCAGATTCATAATCCAAATTTGGAATAGCTCTTTTGAGTGAAACAAACCTCCCTGAGGGTAGGACGTCTGTTTGGGGATTTTCACTAAAATTCAACGCGATACATTTCAGGCCCTTTGTTCGCTTTTTTATAATTTCAAGGAATGATGCCTGAGTTCGTGCGTCGATTGCCTCTATTGAGGGGTGGAGATCAATGAGCTCATTTCCTTCAACTGGGGATTTGATGATAATAATCGGATCAGAAGGGGTAATCAAGATGGCATACAACCGTGAATGGGGAGTAAGCTCACCGAGTAGTGCGGACCCAGTGGGATCGATTCCTCTAAAATCAATGATAAGCCATGCATCTAAGTTGGAATACTCCATTTGCTGTCGTACAAGTTGAAGTTTATCATCCATTTTGAGAAGGGGAATTGTCATAATGCCATCACTCTATCGAGTTCTTACATGAGAGACCAAAAAGATTTAGGCAGGGCAGTCTTCAGCTACAAGAACTTTGTAGGATATAATCGATTGCAATGTGGATATTATGGTTAATGATTCCGTAAGTGAACGAGATGAGTTTGGGATTACCTTAGAACAGCTACGTAAAACACAAGCGGCGATGCGCGTACTAATAAGGAGCATTCAAGATATTAAGAATCAAGCGTGGGAGTGGCGTGACCGACGAGACGCCCTACGTGCAGACACGCCTGTGGTGCACGATGAGCTTTCGAATCGTCGAGTAACTAGAGATGAGCTGAATGAGGAGGTTCAGCGACACAAAAGCCTGCGTGATGAGGCAAATGAACAGGCCCAGGTATTACAAGAGCAACTCCAAGAACTCAAAAGCCAACATGGTTCCCACAGGAATATTGTGCCTATAGAAGAGTTACAACGTCAGTTTCGCGAGTTGGAATGGCAACAACAAACCACTTCTTTGTCTGTGGAAGAAGAGAGAACATTGCTAGAGGAGATGGAATGGCTATCAAGAGCCATGGAAACCGCGCCAAATAAGGAGACTATGCCACAGGAGCAGTCTGAAGAAATGAATCAACTATGGCAGGAAATTCAGGAAACGCGGAATCGAGCACAGGAACATCATGAGAAGATGATTACGCTAGTTGAAAAAGCACAGCAGACCCATCAAAGTATTGTTCAATTATCCCAAGGACTTGGTCCAGCACGCTCAGAAATTGATGAAGCACACCAGATGTACGTGAAATGCCTCCAAGAAGCGGATGGTTTGCGAGAGCGGTTACAGGAACTTCGAGACCAAGAAAAGGATTTGAAAACAAAGTTGGATGTAATTCGGCAAGATCGTAAATCAGCCCGTCAAGCCCGAGAGAAAGCAGCAATCGAGAAACTGGCAGAACAAGCTCGGGTAAAACAGGAATCTGGACAGAAGCTTAGTTTACAGGAGCTTCGTGCGTTGATGGAGACAGACGGGTTGTAAATACAATATTTTATGGCATGTTAGAATGAGCGTTGATAGATAAAATCAACTAGGCTCTCTAAGAGTTTTGTCGCTTCTTTGTTGGGAAAACATTCAATCGCCTTTTTTGCTTCATCTACAAGCCCCTTAGCTTTGTCTCGAACTATATTGCTAGCCTCGGTTTGTTTTAGCAGGGCGATTACCTTCTTTACATCGTGCTCTGTGGGTGTTGGTGATCGAAGGACTTGGAAAACGTAGTCACGATTTTCTGGTGAAAGGAGTTGAAGAGAATGCAAAATGACGACATTACCAAGTTTATGTTCGTAGATATCCTTACCCAGTTTTTTCCCGAGTTTAGCTTCTTCAGCAAAGAGGTCAAGCACATCATCTGCCAATTGGAAGGCAATTCCTGCTTTCCAGCCAAAATCTCGTGCAGCCTGTTGTAGTTCCGTTGAACCGTTAGCACAAATCACTCCAACCTCACAGGCAGCCCGTAACAGTGCTGCCGTCTTATAGCCAATCATTGTTTCGTAGTCATCTAAATTGACTTCACGGTAGCGATGTTTTTCGGTATATTCTTCGTTGCTGGGGAGTTGTTCGAAAAGGACATCTAGGCGTTCTCCTTCGACCAATTCGCGAATTGTATCAGCAATGATCCGAGAGATCGCCAGGTGATTTGGAGATTGAAGTGAGCCTTCCTCTATAGCTTCACGGTAATGTGTTGATGCTAAGATACCAAAATTAAGACCGTATTTTGTCCATGTCGTAGGGAGGTTTCGCCGAACATCGGCATCATCAATTATGTCATCAAGTATGAGAGAATAATTGTGAGTTAATTCTATTGCAGCTGCAGATGATAATGCGTCTCCTAACTTGCCTCCGGCGGCTTGACAAAATAGTATTGCCAAGGCTGGGCGGATTCGTTTTCCACCAGCCTGTACTTGATGGAACACAACTTCTTGGAAATCTTTTGAGGCGCCAGTAGCAAGAAGCTCGATCATCTTCTTATCTACTTGAGACCCAATTTCTCCGAGCACTGTTAAAATGTCAGACACTTTGTTTCACCAATCGTTGCATGGTCAGCTCCTATGGTTCAGGATTTTAAGGCTTTTCCTAAGAAGGATAACGAGGAATATAACCATTCCAACATGAGTTGGTTACTATTACGGGGGCACCAGGCCCCGGCGTTTTGCCTGGATACAAAGGAAAGAGGTGATTATTCGCGCTGCAGCAATGGCAGTGATTCCTTGATCGTATTGAGGGGTCACTTCAGTTATATCAAAAATCACTGCCCGGGGTGCTATTACACGAAGGATGGTTAGTAATTCGGATGTTGTCAAACCTCCGGCTTCTGGATTTCCAACAGCAGGAGCATAGGCTGGGTCTAGAACATCCATGTCTACGGATATGTAGATTGGAGGTCCGGGCGGAATGGCATCATTAATTCTTTGGGCTATTGTGGCAGCCCCTTCCATTCGAATGGCATTACAGGTATAGAAAGTAATTTTTTGTTTATGGGCATAGTCTATTTCTTCTTGGGATACAGCACGGATACCGATTTGGATAAGATTGTCAGGACCCACTTGTTCGACAATACGCCGTTGTACACAGGCGTGGGAAAATTCTTGGTCGTTGAACCGGTCGCGTAAATCCATATGAGCATCAAATTGTAGTAAAATGATGTCACGTGGAAGAGCGCGAACAGCTGCTAATGTCAGTGTGTGTTCCCCACCTAGCAGGATAGGAATCTTTTCTTGTTGAGTGATTTGTGACACCACAGACTCAACTGCTCGCAACATACCTTGGACTGAGTTGGATTCAACATTCGCATCACCGATATCTGCGACCGGTAGACGTGCAGCATCGACGGCAATCTCTTCTTGGAGACAATAGCTTTCTATTGCCTGAGATGCGGTTCGAATCGCTGCAGGTCCTTGTTTTGACCCCTGTCGGTATGTACTGGTTTTGTCAAAGGGAATTCCACAGATGACAAACGTTGCGGAAGTTGGGTCTATTGGTGCTCCAAAGAAAGTGTTGATAACTGGTGTGACACCCTGCAGGGTCATGTGAATCCCTCACTTGAACTGAGCGTTAAACTGCTATTTGGGTCTTCTCGTCTTTCTTAGGGATTAGATGATATTTTGTGGAAGTTTCAAATCAAGTTCAACAGATCGGAAGAGCACACG
>JABXGU010000774.1 GCA_016550415.1 archaeon
CACCAACCATTTTTCCAGGATTCATCAGTCATTATTATGTTGAACTGCGTTTGTCTGGTAATTAATGGTATTAACGGTAACTAACGAATAAGACATTATAATATATCAGTGGATTTTCTACCAGGGTATTGTGCTACCGAACCAACCAAATGTGAAGGCCCAAACAACTTGTATTCCAATAAAAAAGTTGATTACCGCTATTGCTGGACCTAACGGAATCTCATGGAGACGATTCAGCGCAATAACATACAGATAGCCTGCCCATAGTCCGGAGATTAATCCAAAATAGGGAATCCAGCCAAAAACTAGAGTGGGAGCAACGGCATAGGTCCCAACCTTAAATGAATCAAGAAGTGATCCTGAGCCTCGAAGGAGTTTTGCGAATATGTGATAGATGAGTCCGATGAGCGGAAATTTGAGGACATTTAGTAGATAAGTTAGAAGCCCAACCCAGAAGAAACGAGAGATTCCGGTGGCGGCTTCAAAGAGGGGCGCATAAACGTAGGCTCCCATTTGTGCGTTGGTCCCTGAATGAATGATATTCGCTGGAATCCCAACCCAGCAGACGAGGGGAGTCAGAATCGCTGGAATTATATTGAGGAGTAAGAACCAACGCAAAACGGGCAGATATCCGCTAATCTCTCCTTCGGCATCAAAGGTTTGTTTGGGTCGAGCCATGACATTCCATGCTTTTTTTAAATCTGTAACAAGAAACATCATCACATTCACCGATTTTATCTCAGTTGGACAAAATAAGAAGACATCCGTTGAGGCAGTTTATGAAAATGACCAAACTTCAGTAGTACCTTTTACTGTTTAAGTTTTTGAAAACAAGTTTCACAGTATTTGACCGGTTTTTGATCTGTATCAGCGAGGGTGTTTGAAAATCGCATAACGCAGTAATTATCACAATGTCCAAGTCCGAGCACATGTCCAAGCTCGTGTACCGCCTCGATTACAATGCGCTGAAAATATAATGCATCATTTGAGGGTAGTTGGTAGAAGCTGGGTCGCAGCCTTGGAAGTGCCACAAGGGCATTCCCGCCAAGTTGGGCAAGTCCGAAGATAAAATTCAGTCGTGGAACAAAAAGATCTGAATTCACTAAAGCTAGACCATGTAAATTAGCTGGCACATGGTCATCAAGGACTTTGAGAAATACACCTGCCAAATATTGGCGTCGCCGTGAATCATAGCCTTCGTCAGGAATTGGTAGCAAATCTGAATGTACGCTTACCGGAGAGAAAAGGGATGGATACTGGTCATCTAGGGACTTCTTGAGTCCGACCAAGAGATTTCGAGGTGTGTTTGTAAAACCATAGATACGCAGTCCAACCACTGAGTTCACCAGTAGAGATTGATAGGATTTCCCTGCCTTATCAAAGCAATCTATTTTTCTAATGTTGATTGTAAACGTACTGCAGGTTAGCAAGTAAGATGGAGTGCGGATACCACATTTCGATTCGCTTGCATCATAGAATTGAAGAGCGAACATGCTGCTTGTGTCTTCTTAACAATAAGTTGAATATGATGTTTACGTAATTGTCGTTGGGTCTCTTCGGGTATTCGAAGGGCTCCAGTATAACCAGTACCGACGATGAGTACTTCGGGTTGGGCAGCAAAGACACATTTAAGATCTTCAATCCCTAATTCATGTCCTTTTCGTCGCCACCATTGGTCACGGACTCGGTCGGAAAAGACCAACACATCGGTATGATACGTTTCGCCATCAATGACGATTTTGCCAAACTCATACTCCTCAATTAACATTGCTACTTTGATCCTTACCGGAACTCTACTGGGATAACTATACTAATTCGGGTAAAAAAGTCATTACGATTCTGAAAGCATTCAGCATCAGTACCGAGTTATTGAATTATTTACAGTTGAGCGCCACATCGCCAGCAGAATCGATCGC
>JABXGU010000775.1 GCA_016550415.1 archaeon
GGTGAAACCCATCTTTTCCATTAGTTTAATTGCCCGATAGTTGTCAGCTAACATTAGGCCATAGATTGATTCAAGACCTCGATCGATACATATCTCAATCATGTAATCAACCATTTTTGATCCTAGACCTAGACCTTGCCATGGATCTGCAACGATGAAGGCGATTTCTCCTTGTTTACCATCAGGTTCCTCAATTAATCGGACCACACCTAGGATTTTCCGCTTCCCCTTTTCATTTAACTCAACAACAATACCTAGTTCTCGATCATAATCTATGTTGCAATAGCGAACACGAACCTCATGTGGAGTATCCTTGATTATCTGGAAGAAACGATAGCGGATAGATTCTTGGGAGAAATTCTGGAACATTTCTAGCCACATTGGTTCGTCTTCAGGTTTGATTGGACGAAACAGGACTGTACGCCCATCGCGCATCTTCCATAGTAATTCGTATTTTTTCGGATATGGACTAATCACTAATTCGTCATGAGGAACGATTTGTAATGAAGCCCGTTTGGCGTCAATCACGACTCTAGCATCTAAGGCAAGGACTTGTTTATCATCTATGAGGAGAGGGTTAATGTCAACCTCTTTCAACATAGGGAAATCGACCAACATTTGTGAAAAGCGTATTAGGAGTTCTTCAAGTCCTTCAAGGTTCGCGGGAGGTAAATTACGGTATCCTTTCTTGAGAATGTTATAGACGCGGGTTTCTTGCATAATTCGGCGAGCTAATGTTTGGTTTAGTGGTGGTAGACCAATCGCAAAATCCTTGAAGAATTCCACACCGACACCACCCATTCCAAACATTATGACTGGTCCAAACAGCGGATCCCTTTTTCCACCAAGAATGAGTTCTGTGCCCTTTAGTTGAATCATAGGTTGAACAGTAACACCTTGAACCTTTGCCTTCGGAGCATGTTCCTTAGCTTGTTTCATAATCTTATCAAAGGCTTCTTCAAGTTCAGTATCAGAATTTATGTTTAGCACTACCCCACCTACATCCGATTTATGAGTAATATCATATGAGAGAATCTTCAACACAACAGGATAGCCAATACTAGCTGCTATTCCAGTTGCCTCAGCGGCTGTAGATGCTTTCCGTGTCTTAACTACAGGTATATTGTAGCATTCTAAAAGACGTTTGGCTTCTAATTCAGTTAAAATTTCTCGTTTTTCACGTATCGCGTTTCGAATAAGTACATTAACAGGTCGTTTAGGTGGCAAAATATCTCCGGGTAATTCTTCTGGTGTTTCGTAGAGGAGTTCAAGGTTTCGTTTGTACTGGTACATGTACATGTATGTATCAATAGCCTGTTCTGGTGTTGAATAGGTTGGGTAACTATTTTTTGATAAGATAAGATTGGCTTCGTGTACCTTCCCTGAACCCACGAAGGAGGTTAGAATAGTCTTTTTACAGCCTCTTCTTGCATCGCATACATCTACAATGCTTTTCGCGATTTCAGTTGCATCGGCAGTTGCCTGAGGAGTATAGATGATTAGCAGACCGTCAACATTTTTATCTAGCAAACAGAGGTCCATCACGCGTTGATAGCGATCTGCTGATGCGTCACCTAGAATATCTATTGGGTTGCCATGACTCCAATAGGTCGGCAAGAGCTTATTGAGTTTCTTCATAGTCTGAGAGCTAAGATTTGCCAATTGTCCTCCACGGGATAGTAGTGCGTCTGTTGCCATCACACCGGGACCACCAGCATTCGTTATAATAACAAGACGCGGACCCTGGGGTAGGGGTTGCATACCAAGTACTTCTGCAGCATTAAACAAATCTGCAATTTCCTCAACTCGTACAATTCCTGCACGTTTGAATGCAGCATTGTAAACAGCATCCTCACCAGTCAGTGAACCTGTATGAGATGCTGCAGCCTTTGCACTTGCATTAAACTGACCTGCTTTCACTACAATGATTGGTTTAGTACGAGCAAAGTGGCGGGCAGCACTCATAAATTTACGTGCATCTATAATCCCCTCTATATACATCAAAATACTCCGGGTTTGAGGGTCATTTCCAAAAAAGTCAATAAGATCACCGAAGTCAACATCAACCATCGAACCAACTGAAACAAAATGACTAAAACCTATGTTTTGATCAATTGCCCAATCAAGAATAGCTGAGCCCAACGCACCACTTTGCGAGATGAATGCAATATTGCCTGCCTTTGGCATCATTTCAGCAAAAGTGGCGTTTAAGCGAATACGTGGGCACATGATACCAAAGCAATTTGGTCCTATAATCCGGAGATTATACTTCTGTTTGAGTTTCAGTATTTCGTCCTCTAATGCTTTGCCTTCTGGTCCTACTTCTTTGAAACCAGCTGATAAGATAATTATCCCCATGATTCCAGCCTTTCCACACTCCTCGACAACTTTGGGTACGGTCTTTGCAGGAGTTGCAATAATAGCTAAATCAACTTTTTCTGGAAGTTGCTCAACTCGCTGGTAGACTTTCTGTCCCGATATTTCATTAAGGCGAATATTAACCAGATACACCTTTCCTTCATAACCCAATTGTGTAAGGTTTCGCATCAGTGTATACCCAACTGAACCCTCCTTATCACTTGCACCAATTACTGCAATGCTGCTTGGGTTGAAGATTTTATTGAGGTTCATCATCACCATATTCTGTTTCCCTCCTTAATGACTGGATAAGGTTACTTTGCTTGAAATTAGGAATCCTGTAATTTAATGAACAGATTTTTCAACACCCTCTGTAAATTAAACCTAATTTTCATATTCTCTCTTGTTTATTTTGCAGTTTCCTACTGTTCATTCAAATTTAAGCAGTTTAGATTTTGCTTATTTGAGGAATTCTTTGAGGAAGATAGCGTATTCGCAAGGATGTTCACCTTGGATGAGTGACTTGATAACCTTTATTCGACCCTTTCCGCCTCTCGTGACGCGAGAAAGGATATATTCGATAGCTTTCTTACGGAAAGTACAAAGCCACGTTTTTTGGTTGTTCTTAACGAGTTTGTAGTATGGACACGTACGATATTTGAGGGTAAATCCGCCCTCGAAGTATTCAATTTCTACCTGAATTCCTAGCTCTCGGTACATGTCTAGAAGACGGTCACCTATTTCCTGGATAGTCCAAGGATATTCTAGTGGATATAACTCATCTAATGTTGGTTTAACTTGTCGTAGCGCTTCATCTATGGAGTCGGCAGCCATTGCGTCGCCAACCATCTGCACAACTTCACTTCTCGGCAATGGATCTAGAATGGGCTTGTCTGTCTTCTTCATTTTTACATTAAGCAGATTTTGAAATGTAGAAATGGAAACCTCGTAGCCTAGCGATTGCAGGATTGATTCAATGAGTATACGCTGGCTGGTAGCTACCATCGGATCTATCTTTTTAAAGACAACCGAGAAGTTTTCATCATCAATAAATCGTATTTCAGCGTTAGGCTGTGCTTGATTTAAATTCTTGAGAATGTAACTTTGTGCTAAACGAGGGATTTTATCTTCATCATTTTTTGATAACATTCTAATGGCATTTGC
The DNA here is from genome assembly GCA_016550415.1 of archaeon. Next base: position 3,523 of record JABXGU010000775.1, read on the forward strand.
AACTCGAACACCTAGATTTCTGTAGATGTCTTCAAATAATCTTCTGTCACTGCTAAACACTTTCGTGGAAAATGATGTGAAAATATCTCGGGGCACAGTAATTGTATCAAGGAACTTTTCACTCATAACTTGGAATAAATTCATGTCCACAAGCTGGTCTAGAACATCATGGCTTCCTTCACCTACAAATTTAATTGAAAGGTTGCCTTGATCATATTCAGTTACATATCGAATTAATTTCCAACCCTTATTGGCTAATATTAGAGAAAAAACCACAATGGTGATATTTGCCATTGCTGGTGTTGAAGCTTGAAAGGATATTCTTAGGATATCATCTGTTTCATCGGAAATTTTAACATTAGCTAACCAATTCATATTCCGACCTGCAGTAAAAAGCGTATACACAAACTCATTTGGGTCATCTGGTAATTCGTTGGGCTTCAGAAACATACGAATATCCTCGATGACCGTACCCAAATCAGTAAATGAACCTTCCAAATTTGCTGCAATCCATTTCAGAAAAGATGGCCCGATAAGTATAA
>JABXGU010000776.1 GCA_016550415.1 archaeon
ATAAAGATTGCCCTTCCTACGCACCAACTCTTTGAAAGTGCTGTCTTTACATTTCACTCCCATCCTTGTGATGAATGGGGGTGCCCCAACTATGATGCCTGTAATCCTAAGGGACTAAAGGAAGAAGATCGGTGTAGAGTGGAAAAGGTGCTCCAAAAAGCAAACCTTACATGCTCTAAAAAACGGAAACTCGGGCTTGCAATGGTTAGACATGTGACCTAGTTAAAAATTTAGGTAGATTCCTGTTTCATCATGCTAAGAGCCCACTCTTCTACAAAAAGCACCTTAGAGTATTTGTCTTTCAGATAAGTTTCAATGTCGTGTGTGACACCAAGTTTTTGGATTTGCAGCGATTGATTGAGTAAGACGCGAGTATCAGGTTTTATCGAAATGGTTACTGTTTTTCCACGTGTTGAGATACTCAATGCTTCTGGATCAACACCATAGAAGCGACGGCGAACTAAAGCATCAAGTTTCTCTTTTGGTTTTGCTAGCTTCTGAATCACTGTAATTTCATAGTCAACTGTACGACTAGCCAATGGTGGATTGAAATCAATAGTGACACGGCCGCCACCTATATGCCGGATGATTCCAGTTTGATTTCCCAATCTGACGCGCATTCCGCGAGCAACTTTCTGGTCTGATTTAAGTCGACCTCGTGGTATTGTTCGCACTTGTTTTGGGTCGCGCACACCGAAAGCATTCTGTGGTTCAAGTTCAATGTTTTTGGTTTCACCTACTTTCATTCCTAGGAGTGCTTCATCAACACCAGGTAAAACCCAGCCTTGTCCTACAATCACTAATTTTGGCTGATAGACATCCTCTTCATCGAATACTCCTGCTGATTTGGCAACATCTTGTTTTGCGGTTTCGAAGACCGTACTATCATCATGGGTTTTAACAATTAGGTCGACAAGAAGAAAGTCACCTGATTCAACGAGGAGAGGTTCAGCAGCTTGTTTCTCCTTGCGTTTGCTTGGAGATTTCGACTTCTGCTTACCTTTTTGAGAGGTGCGCGGTTTAGACAATGTGAATCACCCTTGCACAGAGTTAAGCCCTACAACCTGCCGAAGCTTTATTAACGCTTCCATGAGCTAGCCTAAAATTGCTTGAATAAAGCGTACACTTTGTAACATCGAAACGCGTCGCCATAAATAATTCCGGTGGACAAGTCGTTGAAAGTGCTAATAGTGGTGGAGTCTCATTCAAAACGAGCAGGTGGAGGTCCTGTTTATTGGGCTTCACTCAGTAAATGGTTAAGGCGGCGTGGTCACAAGGTTGTCATTCTCAGTGGAATCGAGTCAGGATCACCGTTTGCTTCACCTAACACAATCGGACTCTTTAAGATAAAATCTAATCTTAGACAACGGTCACTGTCAACCTTGATAAGTCGTCTAAAATTTGGTTTGCGTTTAATCCCTTCTGTCCGTGCTTTTGCCCAAAATTGGAAGCCTGATGTTATTCATACAGTGCCACCAATTGCCTCTGAAGCCGCTCTCCGAGCAGGAATGGCTGTCAAAGCACCTGTGGTGGTGTCCATATTATCTCATGTGGAAGAACAATGGTCCACATTGGAGCCTCTACCTTTACGAGCAACACTCTTCCGACAGATAGAACGTCGAGCTATTCGACAGCCATTTACTCGAATAATCTGCTTAACTCAGCGTTCACAAAGAGTATTACAAGCTGAGGGAATTGACTCAGAACGACTAGTTCATATTCCTCACGCTGTGGATACAGAGAAATTTACGAAGAATGTACATCCATCCTTTCGTGAACAACTTCAACTCAAATCAGATTCATTTGTAATTGGCTATGCGGGAGCCCTTACTCAAGATAAAGGGATTTATCAATTGATCATGGCAATTGACCAACTTCGACATCGCCCAGAGCTACACCTCTTATTGGCAGGCGAAGGGGCAAATCGCAGACACTTTAAACAAATTGTCAAGACTAAAAGACTACATAATGTGACCTTTCTTGGACCTATTGAACATGACTCTATGCCTGCGTTTATGGCATCTCTGGATTTGTATGTAATACCATCTTTTACTGAGACCCTGCCCACATCAATTTTAGAAGCACTTGCTTCAGGAACCCCTGTGATGGCGACAAGAGTTGGTGGCACAGCAGAATTTCTACAGAATGAATTAGGTGTCGTCATCCCACATGCTGATGCAAAAATCATTGCAGAAACAATTGACGAATGGATGGACCGGAGAAGAGAACTGAAACAGATGGGCAAGAAAGGGTATCAACAAATAATGAAAGAGCATACGTGGGAGAAGGCAAGTCTTCTAACAGAGAGAGTGTATGAACAGTGTCTGCAGGAGAAGTAACACCCCATCCTAGCACATCAACTCACAGAGAAACTATTCTGGAGCCTGCAGAGAAGCGATTTGCCCAAAACATTGTCTCTGAAACAATGACGATGGCTATGGCTATCATCTTTGGTCTAGCTTCATCAAGCTTGATTGTGCGCGGTTTGCCTAAGACCCCAATATACGAATTCTACATCTATGTTTTAGTTTTTAGCTGGGTTGGTGTAATTTTACCCCTTTGCATATTTGGCTTAGATGTTGCATTGATTAAGCATCTACCAGAACTTGTTGAAAGGCGAAGCCGGTCATTTCGAGGAGTAGTAGCTTGGTCACTTCTCACAACTCTCCTAATGAGCGTACTCGTATTGATTTGTACATGGCTTTTACTCATCTTTCTTCCCATAGGAGCACCTGGATTTCCTGAAGTATTTCAGTACCTTCAATTCGCTTTACTTACGGTTCCATTAACCGCGCTAAGTACAGCCATTCAGGGAGTCTATCGTGGTGTCCAAGAAACACGTTTTTGCACATATGCCATGGGTCTTTACCACGGATTATACTTTGCAGCCTTATTGGTGTTCTACCTTCTCGGTAGCCTAACCTTATTTGGAGTCATCTTCCTCAACATCATAATATCCATTATTACTCTGAGTTTTGAATCAATTATCTTGGCAAAGCTGTTGAGGTGCTATGGAAATGCTGCCCTATCTGTTCCTAAAAAATTCTCTAGGAGAGACTTTGGAAAGACCGCGTTCCAAGCACTATTATTATCTTTATTGGGTGCTGTATTCCTGAATGTCCCACTTCTGATTGCCAATATGTATCTAACTTCAGAAGCGACCTTGGCAGGACTTGGACTGGCGATTAGTCTTGCTGTTTATGTACAGCGTGGTCAAGCAGCACCATTCCGAGCTTTAATGCCACGGGTTTCAGGAGATTTGGCTCGTGGAAGTATTCAGTCTGTTGAAGTTACTGTAAATCGCGCAACAAAATTGGGGACCTTATTCAATGGCTTTGGTTTTATTGCCGCATTTTTCTTTGCTGCACCTGCAATGGTCCTTCTCTTTGGAGCTGATGGGCTGGTGGCTGCACCGTTCTTCATGCTAATGGCAGGAAGCTTTGCCATCTATCCTTTGGCAAGTTCAATGATGGACACACTGATAGGACTTGGCGGAGTGCGTGAAGTGTTACTCACCTATGCGGCTTGGACTCTAGTATTATGCTCCATACTAGGACTATTATGCCCAATTGTCCGAGAGGTTGTTGTGGCTTTATCGTGGTTAGCTAGTTTGCCATTCCTTTTGGTGCTCCTTTACCTTTACCGTCAAAGAACTGGATTACATCTTGAGAGAGGTTTTCTGCCAAAAGGGAGTCTGGTTCTTGGTTTCATTGCAGTAGTATCTCTAGCCATCATCTTAGCGGGTATAACGATAATCAACCTAGGACTTTCTTGGATTCTCCTGGTGGGAAGCCAAACGGTGCTTATTGTCAGTATCCTGCCTCTTTTCTTACTGTACATCGTAATACTTGCTAAGACAGAGGTGCTTAGTAAATCAGATTTGACTGCGCTTCTCAATATTTGCCAAGTACTTCATCCTGTCTCTATTCCGATTAAGTGGGTTCTTCGTCGTTTGGAGTAAAAAGGTGAGCTTAACTGCAGGTCAAGTTAGCAAGTTTAAATAGACTTTTTCTAGTTGTCGTGTAACTGGGTCACGAGTGAAATTCTGTAAAACTCGTTCTCGCCCAGCTTTTCCCATCTTTTCTCTTAGTTGTGCGTCATTGAGCAGTAGACATATGGCATCTGTAAGGGGTTTGGGGTCGTAAGGAGGAACTAGTATTCCAGTTTCTTTGTCATTAATAACATATGGAATGCCACCAACATGAGTTGCCACAACGGGTTTTGCTCGTGCCATTGCTTCCAGCAATACAATGCCAAATGCTTCTGAGCGAGACCGAGAAGGTAACACAAACAGATCGCAAGCTGAATATGCAGTCCGCAACTCTTTCCTAGAAAGCACAGAGTGAAAACGGATGGTTTCAGTTAAACCAAATTTGCGACTTAATTGTTCTAGAGGAATACGTTCAGGACCGGCACCCACAATTGCTAAACGGGCATTTGGAATTCGCTTTCGTATGGAGCGTAATGCCCTGAATAGGACTCGAAGACCTTTGTAGGGAACCAAGCGACCAACGAAGAGAATCAATAAGTCATCTGCCGCATAGCCCAATTTTTCTTTCGCAGCAGCGGTTTCATCTAATGGGCTAAGAAAGAAGGGATCAACTACAGCGGGTACTATGGAGGTCTTATGACGGTACCGTTGCAGAAATTCGGAACTTTCAAGATATATTGGTGAAGTAACGATTAGTCTTTCCGCGATACCGGCTGCTATGTGGCGGGATAGCCAATAGACTTGGCTTAGCCAGCGGCGGAACTTTTTCGCCTTTGTAGCGATATCATGGATGATTGCGTCTGCATGGTAAGTTATGACAAGTGGTACTCCCATAAGACGAGCTGCGAATGCTGTGAAGTCAACAGTCATTGGAGAATTAATGTGGGCGTGAAGTATGTCGCATCTGTGGCGGGTAATAGCAGGTGCAAGCCCAAGCATAAAGGGATATGAGAAAGGACGAGCAATCGCATGGAAACGATGGACATGAATTCCTTGCCAGACTTCACGCTCTGGCAAACCGGGCATGCGTGCAGTGTAAACTTTTACAATGTGTCCAGCATCAACGAGTCCCTTAGCGATGTTAAAAGCGTATGTTTCTATGCCTCCTACCACAGGATAAAAGTCGTGAACCACCTGTGTGATCCGAAGTTTTCGTCTCATGACGCCTTTCTCCTATGGAAGCTTCAACTTGATGTTACATTGAGAGGAAGGTGAACCCAAACCCCCGTATAGAGAATATCGTCTGTAACAAGGTCGTATCGCCAAAGCTCAAAGGTTAGCCTAAGATTGATTCCAAGTGTAGTCATATTAAGTTGGACAGGAAAGGTCCATGTTTGACCGTGCAATAAGATACGTTCCCACTCCTGAAGTGTTGCAGCAGAGGAGGGGTGAGTGGAGTTAGCCATGGTGGTGTTGAGGGCAAGTTTAACACGGACATAGAAGTATTGGACGATTCCCATTAGATTCTTTACTTCTACATAGAGTGTGATGTTGTTGTATTGTGTTACATTAGTGGGATAGTCGCCTGCTTGCTGATTTTCCCCGAGAATACCTAACACAGGATATTGTTCTTGTGGAGGAAATAGCCAAAGTGAAACCAGAAGTGTACTTGAAGTAATGACTACGCCAAGCATCAAGATTGCCAGAATTGTTTGGGTGTGTTTACTCATCAGTTTCACCTTCTTCCTCCTGAGCTGGCAGCCTGATTTCCATTCGCTGGAGGTCCTGCATTTGTTTACGTTTGTATTCACGCCATTTCGTGATAAGCAAATATGTGGCGACGACCACGATTATGAGTATTACTAGTGCGAAAATTGTCTGTATTGCAGCATTGGTGCGAGTTTCAATGAGGCGAACTTGGGCTTGCTGGCTCACTGTTTCTGCAGCGTTTTCTGCACTTCCTGCCAATTGGGTTGCAGATGTGAAGTCGGAGGCATTATAGGCAGCTCGTGCTTGTGTAAGAGTTGCAATGGCTTCGTTGAGTGATGTAACAAAATCTGCAATTGGTACACCGATCAGATCAGCTTCTGCGATAATGCCCAACGCTGAATAAATGGCATCTTGTGCCTCATTGATGGCTTCCTGCGCCTCTGTTGCATCAGAACCAAACTCTATAATTGGATAAGATATCGTAGTTCCGAATGAAAAGAGAAGAACTAAAATCAAGGATGCCATTATTCCAATAGGAACTACTCTACGAGACATTAAAGCCACGCCAAATGAATCGTATGCATAGGATGGGTTAAAGGTTAAAAGAATCTTTGCTAATTGGACTTGGTTGGCGGTAACCAATGTTACTCCGTGAAAAGGACAGCTATGTTCCTGAAACTGTTCGAAAACTTATACTTGAAACACTACATGATAGACGCTTTGGTACTGTGGCCGACGTTGTTTCCAAATTAGAGGACATTGGTGTTCCAAAAGCAGTGACACTTCGAATTATCCAGGATTTAGCTCATGAAGGAAAGGTTATTCTCAATATCCCAGGTGGACCTGATGAAGCAGTTATGGCTCCTGTAACCAGTTGGAGTCAGTATCTACGGAGCACATTGGCATTGGACCTATGGCTTACATTACTTTTACTCGGATTAGGAATATTAACAACATTCACTATCCCCAGCGATTTATTTCCACTTGTTATTTTTCGTTGGATTTTTTCTGGATTACTACTTATTTTAGTCCCCGGTTTTGCTTTTGTCCGCTGTCTTTTTCCATTTGATAGGTTCATCGATAGATGGGAGCGTCTTGCACTTTCCATCGGACTAAGCGTTGCCCTTGCTGTCCTTGTTGCCTTTGGCCTCAACTTCACATATTGGGGTATAACTCCTGCACCAACCGCTACAGGTCTCAGTCTTATCACATTAGCAAGCATTCTAATTGCTACATATCGACGAGCTCGTATCCTAATTGTACCGTAGAAAGAAATGCGAAGCAAAGAAACGTGAGAGTATTTATCCTAAATAAAAAACGGTCTAGAGTTTTGTACCTTGTTTCACTCTGCAGTTAGGGTTGATGCGTGAACCAGGTGGCACTACAGCACCTTCTTCAATAGATACTGCATCACCGACTAGCACAAGTTCTCTAAGATGGACGCCCTTACCAACGACTGCGCCTTCCCCTATAACTGATGAGTCAATAACTACATCATCTTCAATAATGGCATCGTCAAATATAACTGCATTACGAATTCGAACATTATTTCCAATTGTCACATTTTGTCCAATAGTAGCATTTGGACCAATAGAACAGGGTTTATCAATTACCGTATTCTCTCCCACAAAAACAGGGAAAAAAATCTTAATTCCCATACTCCGTAACAACGGGGGCAAGGCAGCTACTTCATGTTCTTCCACAATTTTGCTCAGAATCGCACTGTTAGCTTCGAGGTAGGAGGAGGGAGTCCCTGTATCAATCCAGAGTCCCTTATGCTCATAGCCATAAATTCCACCACTTTTGCAGAGCTTGGGGAACGTTTCATTTTCGATTGAAGTTGTTTTCCCTGGAGGGATAAGATCCAGCACAGATTCATTCAACACATAGCATCCAGCGTTAATGAGATTGCTCGGAGCTTTACCCGGTGCTGGTTTTTCGATGAAAGCCTGTATTCGGTCATCGGCATCAATATCCACAACACCAAAGCGAGAAGGATCATCAACACGATAGAGAGCAATTGTAGCGGTTGCATCATACTTCTGATGAGCTTTGAGAAGAAGCTTATAATCGATATCTGTCACAATGTCGCCATTGAGTGCAAAAAAGAGTTCACTCCCTCGAAGGAATGGTTCAGCCAATTTGATTGGACCTGCAGTGCCCAGGGGTTTTTCTTCAGCTGAGTATTGAAGAGTAACACCTTTTGAGCTGCCATCCCCAAGTTTCTCTTTGAGTTTCTCGACGCCGAAACCTGTGGCAAGTATAATTTCTTTGATACCATTTATCTTCAAATGGTCAATCATATATTCAATTAGAGTTGCATTCGCTAAGGGTAGCAGCTGCTTGGGACGCTGATAGGTTAACGGACGAAGACGTGTACCATAGCCGCCTACTAGAATAATTGCTTTCAAATCAATCAATCTCAAATCTTCATTGAGTAATAAGGAAATGTTGTTTGTTAGGATTCCAGTATTTTTTGTAAATAAATCCAAGATGGTTCCTATCATTAGGTCTTATGAAAACCCATCGTTTGAACTCAGTTTAATCATAGGTAAGACTTAAGAACAAGCCCATAACAAGGCTGATTCAATAGCTCTATTAGAGGGCAACATATTATGGGTCGAGATAAACTCTATGGTGCACTTATCCTCATCTTCTCAATCCTTCTCGGACTTTACTACACATACTGGTCACTAGTCTATCCGTTCATGTATTACGGTACGGGTGGAAATCCTGCAACCCACCCATGGTTTCAATTCTTCGGGTGGATTCCCGTGATGTATGAACCATATTTTGCCATTGCGATTCCGATGTGGCTGGCGATTATACTGATTCTCTTCATCGTTGCTTGGATTGGCTGGACAATGTTGACTACACCCCCTCCAATCCCGCTAGAGGAGATTGAGGAAGAAGAAGAACCAGAAGAAAAATAGCATCTGAACTTTATACTTCATTGGTATGCTAGCCATACCATTGGGGGTCTCCCTATTGATTGGGAGACAACCATCCTCTTTTTTCTAGTTATTGTAAGGTAATATACTAGAAGGCTATGAAGCGGAAGCGTCATCGGTAGTTAAAATTTCACGCCATAATTCGAGGGTTTTTTCAGCTTCTTCTCGATCCATTTTCTGAATAGCATATCCTGTATGGACTAAAACATATTCTCCAATTGCTACGTTTTCAAGAAGAGCAATGGAGACAGAACGAGTAACCCCGCCAAAGTCTACTGTAGCAGTGTTGCCTTCAACGCTAACGACACGGGCGGGGATTGCAAGACACATCAATAAACACCAACTTACACTTTGAGAGATAATAGAAGGCGCTGGTTTATTGGTAATGATGTGAAGGCGGATGCTTCTTAAGCCTTCCCGCGTTGCTAGAAGAAGCGGGTGACTTGATGGGAAATAATCAGGTTGGTCAGCTAGCTAAAAAATATGGATACCTTGAGTACATGATAGAGCGTTATTTGGCGTTATTTGGTTCAGAGACTGAAGCATTCCTTGAAGGTAATGAGAAGACACTGCTTAAGACGATTCGCTGCAATGAGCTGGTAACCACACCTGATGAATTGGAAAAACGGTTAGCGAAAAAGGGATTTGACCTGGAATTGTTTCCCAGACTCCCTTATGCGTTTCAGGTAAGAGGTAGCCAATTATCACCAGGTGCTACTACTGAATACCTATTGGGTCAATATATGCTGCAGAGTCCTGCGTCCATATGGGCAGTGGAGGCTTTGAAGCCAGAGGGTCTGGATTTAGTAGTTGATTTATGTGCAGCACCAGGTGGAAAAACCACTTTGATTGCACAATTGATGAAGAACCAAGGAGCATTATTGGCTACTGATATTAGTCGTTCTCGAATACGAGCCTTACGCTCTAACATCTCACGCATGCATGTAAAAAACACCCTATTGATGCGGATGGATGCTGCCAAGTTGCCAGATATGAGAATTCTTGCCGATGCAGTACTACTTGATGCACCTTGCACTGGAGAGGGATTGATTCCATTAGATCCAACACGTAAACGAAGCAGAACCTTACAAGATATTATGACATTGGCAAAAGTTCAGAGAAGATTGATTACAGCAGCAGCAGAGCTTCTTCGAGAAGGGGGTGTCCTCGTTTATTCAACATGTTCCTTTGCACCCGAAGAGAATGAAGAGATAATCGATTATGCTATACATCATTGCCCACTTAGAATCATCAACACAGGGCTGCGAATTGGAGATCCAGGCTTCACTAGGACCTTTGGTAAATCATTTGATAAATCGCTAGATCTGGCACGTCGTCTATATCCACATAAACATAATACGGAGGGCTACTTCATTTGCAAGCTAGAAAAGGTCGAGGCTTAGTCTTTGAACCACCAACCCAAGAAGAACAGGCATGGATTCGACAAGGATTGATACATTATATGCCTGAAAAGGAAGTCGACCTTTTCCTGCAAGGGAAACATCTCCTCGTTGGTAGAGGACGACGAAATGAGGTATATCTCCTCTCTGGAGCATTGTTGAAACTCTATCACACAATTTCCAGAAAACGCCACCCCTACTTCATTGGCCTTTTCCTAGGAGAACTTGATGGTGAAACTCTCGATCCCAGCCTTCACATTCTTCAGCAACTCACAGCCAAGGCAAAGGAAAAGGCAATTGTCAAAGTTACAAATGAAGGAGAACAACGCTTTCTATATGGTCACAATCTATTTTCAAATCACGTACAGGAACCGTCATCATTAACCCAC
>JABXGU010000087.1 GCA_016550415.1 archaeon
AAAAAATCATGGCAAAAATTCCGAAAGGTGCAACACCAAAGAAAGTAGGAACGATACATTATGATGCAGCAATGAAAGGCAACCGAGAATTATGGAAAGCAACCCTCACCAAACGCAATCAACATAACCTGGAACACAGAGGTACAGCTTGGCACTATTGGGACACAGCTTGTTCACGAGCATCAATGGGCATTCGCTACAAGTATGAACGTGAAGACAAGGTTACAGCAGACAGGGCGAAGCTATTCTTTAAACGGTTCAATAAGGATGGCTCCCAACGAGGTCAACCAGTTCCCCTCACATTGAAAAAAGAAGATGGTGAGTGGCGAGTCCACATCGCTAGTTACTAGTTAGCCACCATTACCTTCTACTTAGCCTAACATAATACCTTCTCACATCATTAGAGAATTTAAAAGAAGGGAAGTTAGAACTGGGATTGGTGTTTGAATATGGGGAGACTTCCCACCCTTATCTTGTATCATCCAATTATGGCTCGAGAAGGTTATCCGGTTCTTGCAGGTCGTGTTCAACCTGCCTTCGACTATCTTGAAGAAACTGGGACTTTGAAAAGCAGACAAGTAAGAGTAGAAGAGGCTAAACCAGTGGCAGATGAGCTGCTACTCCAAGTTCATTCAAAAAGCCATATTGCTCAAGTGGGTAGAACCACTTATGACATTGCTTCACGTTTATCGGCAGGTGCAGCTGTTCGAGCAGGTGAAGCAGTATGGCAAAGAGAAGCACGCAACGCATTTGTTTTTACAGGCTGTGCTGGTCATCATGCTAGTCGAGATTCAGCTTGGGGATTTTGCTATTATAACAACTCTGCTCTACTTGTCCGATATCTCCAAAGAACTCATGGTGTAAAACGCTTCTTCATTGTGGACACGGACCCACACTCTGGAGACGGAACCAGGAATATACTGGGAGATGATCCCACTGTATATCACCTAAATTTCTATGCAAGCTATGGTGAAGGTGAGATACTAGAATCTGATCGGAAGGTGGATGTACCATTTCCCAGTACTTGCGGTGATGCAAGTTTTGTAAAGGCATTGCAGCGTTTAGCCATGCCCTTAGCGCGACGTAGTCAAGCTGAGATACTTCTATGGAACATGGGTCATGATGCACACAGAGAGGACTATGGAGGGTTTCACCTCTCACTTCGTGCATTTCTGGAGATGACTGAAATCCTCGGGAATGTTGCTGAGGAGATCTGTGAAGGACGATGGGTTGTATTACTTTCCGGTGGTTCAGAAGCCTATGTTGCTCGCCATGCGATTTCTAGTATTATCCGAAATCTTGCCGGAATACCTCCACTACCTCAAGATACTGATGAGGCTCCCTCGCACGAAACAGCTGAAATAAGGCAATCAGCAGAAAATATAATTAATAAAATTGTCACAAAACTTAGATTATAGAAATCAAACAGTCCTAGGTTTCACCCACTTTCTCCCAAGTAACCCATTTTCCATGTGATCGACGTACGAGTACTAATCCGTATCTTCGCCAGATTTCTTCTCTAGTGAGTGATTCATCTTCAGGAGGTAATGGTTGTGGAGGTGATAGAGATTCTTGTATGGAGGGTTTATGGTAGAATAGATTGTCGATGAGGGCACCTACCCGTCCTTGTTGATATTGGTCCTTGACAAAGATGAGTATTTTTTCTGAAGGAATATCAGTGGGTTGGATGGGATGGTGTGAGACACCTTGGCTGAAGGAGGGACAAGTGCCTCCCATGGTTGTCATAACCATTTTGAGACATCTAGGGTCGATGAAGAATTGACAGCGAAGACATTGTTGCCAGCCTGCGCGGATTGCCTGTTCTAGGGTTGTTTTGGTTCCACAAGCGACACAGGAAATTCCTACTGTTGATAGGTCGAGTTTCACTAGGTTTCACCGCTCTCAGATTCAGTAGTAGCTGTGCTGGCAAGGAAAATTGTGGCGGCATTGGCAATTGCTTGGCGTCTTTCTTCATCGAATTCGAGTTCTGTGCGAGGACCATAAGAGATACGGCTAGCAGTACGAGTGACATAGCCAAGGTTGCTAAGGCGTCTAAGAATTTTATCGAGTTGGTATCGAGAAAGCCGACCTCTAGCTACTATTGCTGATTCCAAGTCTTTAACGCGAAGATATTGTTGTCTGCGGTGTGCTTGAACTCCTTCGATTGTAGCGATAATTACACCAAGTACAGCATATTCTGGATCGGTTAGTTCACCCGGAACACCATATAGAGTACGGAGGCAATAACGAGTTTCTCTTCCCAACCTGTATTCAACAAGTTCAAGCCCCAATGGCGTGATTTGTTGTCTGAGTAAATCGAGAATTCGATTTAATCCTGTGCGTGTCGTGTGGAGTGACTCGATAAGGGCTTGCCGTGTGACTCCAATACAAAGACGCCCTTCTTCATCTCGATAACGAGTAGTAAGAGCAGCGAAGAGCTGTCCTAACAAATGTCGCTGTTCTAATTCTTCACCACTTTCAGGATCAGAAGATGCGCCTGATTCTTCCTTGGTATCGGGTGACTTGGCAGCCATTAGGATTGCACCTCCTCGCGTTTTTCGACTTCTATTGCAGCTGCAGCAAATAGGAAATCCTCTTTTCCCTTAATCTTTGCAGGACGGAAAATGATGGTGTTTTTCCCAACAAAGGCAGCCGGAAGATCTCCGTCTCTGATCATTTGGCTAAGAAGATCCAATTCCCAATTTGTAAGACTGCCAGACAACTCCTGTAATGTAAATCGCTTTCCCTGAAGGCGGGCTGCAAGTTTGGAACGTCGAGATTCTAATGTATCAATTGGAAGTTGTCGATATTCGACTTTGTGTTTAGCTAGTGCTGTACGGTCATCATGTGTAGGTGCATCATCACTCGCAAGAGGAGCATCCTCCTGTGGTAAATCTAATGGTGGAATAGTTGCTTCTCGACTGACTAAGAAGACCAAAGGAGAAGCACGGCGCTTCACTTCGAGTGCTAATTGGTCAATCCATTCCTCT
>JABXGU010000007.1 GCA_016550415.1 archaeon
TAACTCCAAGATTTCTCGCCCTATTTTCAATTGAACTCTTTGCCATTGTTCTAGCAAAAGCAGGAATTCTATCAAGAATTCGCAATGCTCCATCTGACCACTCTAATTGCGGCAAAGATTCCATCTCTGGAAGTTTGATCTCTTGATCAGGCGCAGCAACGAGGAGAAGGTTTGTGGTGCATATACGTGCCAGATTGAGGGAATTTGAGCCTACGAGAGATGGTGCCTCTTTGTGCAATCCCCACCTGCCCATAACTACAAGGCCAGCATCTATGTATGATGCATGATGGTGGATTTGCGGAAAGACCTTGCCACTCAACACCTCAGCTTCAATATTGACTTCTGTATCCTTGACGAGCTGAACACCTTGGTCTAAACTATAACGATAAAGCTGTTCTAGGCCATCATCAATTATCTCATCGTGCAACTGCTCTTGGGCTGTGAAGTTGAATTTTTCCTGTTTTTCTGGAGGTAGCACTCCAGCGATGTTTGTAAATACTCCAGAATGAAGATAAGGATCATAAACAGCCACAGCTTTGACGTTTGTGCCTACAGCACGCGCTATAGATGCTGCACGCAACAATGCGGCATAACTATTCTGACTACCATCCACTCCTACTAGAAATGGTATTCGACTCACATTCCAAGCCCGCTTCATCAGTAGAACATCAGAATGCCAGCAATGAGTAAGTATGCGTTCAGCTGTACTACCAATGATTGCTTCTGGAACATAACCATGTCCGTGAGCTCCTAAGACAACCAAGTCTGCTTGTCTTTCCCTTGACTCCTTCAATATTTCAAGATAATTCCGGCCTTCGGGGGTGGCTCCCTCAAAAGCAATTTTCTTCTGATTTGCTAATTGGTTCATTGAAGCAAGATAGGCATCAGATATAATCTGCATCCCATCTGTTATCAAATCTTCATGGGCGCCACGTAATCGTGTTAATTCTGTTTCCTCTTGATATCGTTCTGGTAATCCAGGCTCCATTTGTTCGAATCTCTTACGATGCATTTGTGCTCCATAGACATGGCAGCCAATCAGCGTTGATTTGTCAGTAAAACCAGCAATCTCTATTGAAGCATTCATCGCCATATTGGACCATTCTGTACCATCTAGGGCTGCCAATATTCGTGTATACATCCTCATTTCCTCGGAAAAGGGGTCTTGTTTGTCACACCCACAACATGAAAGATGTAGCCATAAGGATAGCTTTTCTGAGTAACATGGAAATTATCAAAAGCAAACAACTCTCGTGCCGCAAGAAGAAACTCATAATACGGATTCTTTGGCTCGACGAATTCTATGACTCCATTCAATTGATATGATAGAAATTTAGGAGCCTCTCCAGTATATAGTAATGAAGCAATTGGGTTTGCCATCAGGTTCTTCGGGGTCGTACCTTCAAATATCTCAAGACCTCCTAAGATGTAGGGATCAAAAAGTTCAGGTTTACTGTAGAATTCTCTTGCCTCTCGTACTCGTTCCGTAAGGCTCTCGCCAAATCTTGCGTCATCAGCAAGTGCCCGTGTTTTTCTGAATCTATCTGTGAATTCAGCTATTCGATCATCTTTCGGAAGCACTCCAATTCCGCGTGTTGCAAGATTTACTGGAAATGATCCCTCACCAAGACTTGCAAGAACTGGGAGATGCACTGGAGCCATATGGACGGAGTTGCCACCGCCTCTCTCCATCATTTCAAACATTCCAATCCTCGCTTGTGATTGCCAGAGGAGAAAGGCATCTGGCATCCTGACTCTAGGAAAAGTCACTCTTCCATGTTCAGGGAGAGTGACTTCGAGAGGTTCTTCCATGCATTGGACTCCTCAGTGCATCGCTATATGTCTGTAGGTTTTTCCTGAATTACCTCTGCTGCTTCTGGATGGTGTGCCGTCACCTTTGATGTGAACCAGAATACTGTGACTGCAATAGACATCACAACAAGCCACACAATCAATATTCGTCCTATCCAGATTGGTGTGGGATTACTCTCACTAGCTGGCACAGGAATTATGTCATAGATCACCCAGGGAGACCTGGCAGACTCTCGGACATAACCCATTATGACAACTATCCACATGCCAATGATGCCTGTCATGATAGCGGCTAGTCTTGACACCTTTGGAAGATTGCCCCATTCTGACTCCTTGGTGTCTCCAAGCATTATTCCATCAATCATCAGGATGAGTGCACCTATAGTTGCGAGGATGAATAATGCAGGATACTTGTAGTCCATAATACCAAGGGGATTCTCCCATGCTGCTGGGTCATCTATAGATGCAGCCCCTAACCATGCTGGTTGCACAAGAATCAGTGCACAAATAGAGGCAACAACCAAGAAAATCTTGAACATAGTCTTTAGCATATTATTTTCAGGTAGACTCAGAATTTGTTCTCGCCGGTCCGTGAAATAAACGATTATTGTCAGAACCAAGACTGAGAACAACCCCACCATCATAAGCATCTCCCAAGCCCGCGGCCCATGCATTATTGCTAAAAATGCAGTTTCTTGTGCATCGAATATGGCAAGCATGTAGATCATTCCAAAGGCCGGTTGAAGTATCAGACCTAGGAGACCCCATCCAATGCCATATGACCCCACCCAGTCCCAGTATTTCTTTGACTCATCGTCCTTCCTATCCATGTAATGGAACATAGCCAACATGGCAAGTAGAAAACCAAAGTAAGAGATGGATGCAAACACTCTATGGAACTGCAGTCTCAGCATGGTTGGATTAAACCACCATGCTAGAAGTTCGGAAAGAGGCATCGTCAGTACTCCTGATTCTCCCCAAGTGATAGCATCACTTCCTGGTGTAAGCATCCCTGCAGCCACCATATTGATCAGAAGTGTCTGAACGAAGACAGAGATTGCGTATGCAAAGCCTAAAACTTGGTGCCATCTCGTTGATATTTTGTCCCATGTGAACCAGTATGTGTAAAGAAATACTATCTCTGCGGCAAATGCCAAAGCTTCAAAGAATAGTGGCCACCAGTAGATATGGAATAGCTCAGTTGCGAAGACTGGAAACAGTGAGATGAAGAAAAGGACACCAGCGATTGCAAATGTTGCTCCGAGACTGAAGAGAATGACATTGAACAGAGTCACAGACTTCCCGATTCTGCCATATCTCTCTCTCTTGGTCCTGATACCTAGAGTTTCTGATCCAACTGCGACCCAAGAACCTCCCAGATGGAGATTGGCAAAAAGAACATGACCGAGCATTACAACGGCTATAAATATAGAACGTCCCTGGTCGCCGATATTGACCTCTTGGATAGGTAGTGTGTCTTGGTAGAGTGTCGTGTTCCCTGGGATGGCATAAGGTGCACCTCCTTGCAGCGGAACTACAAAGAGTGTTACAAAAAGGATGAAGGCGGCTAACGCCAGAACTAGACCTAGCAGTTTCTTTATCGCAATCCTCTCCGCAGTAAAGTACCAGAAGGGAAGCGAAAGGCGCATAATAAATGCAAACAAAGGCAAGGTTAGATACTATTTGAATAGATTAATA
>JABXGU010000777.1 GCA_016550415.1 archaeon
GCGGTCAAACTCGCGCCGAAGCTTTTCCTTTATTTTGTCCCTTTCATTTGCCAAATTTAATCACCATTCATAACATTGGTTGTGGAAACCCTTCCACTTCTTGAGAGTTTGTTCTATAAAAGTCATATAAAAAAAGGAGATTTGGGGCAATGGGGAGGGTAGTAACGGTAATACTGTGACAATTCGCAAAGGGTGAAATATTTTGATTATGCTTCATATGCATAATTATTAACAGGTAGTGGAAACGGGGTCAGTCATTATAAGATAAAATCAGTGGAGTATACGTAGGGCTGCTTATGCTTTAATAGGACTACCTAAGAACTAGCAATGAGCGTCTTCTCATGGAATTGAGTAGAACTAAGCAGGTTGTTGAATTCGTGGCACCTAAAAATGGGAACGTTATCGAGATATCCAATCTTACTAAGCGTTTTGGAGAGGTGGTTGCTGTCGATGATTTAAGCCTTTCAGTAGAACGCGGCAGTATCTATGGTCTTATTGGTCCAAACGCTGCAGGGAAAACCACAGTTGTAAGACATTGCGTGGGAAAACTCCAACCTGATACAGGTAGCGTTAATGTTTTGGGTCACACTCTACCTGATGAGGCTCAACTTGTTCTTCCTGACATTGGTCTTATGCCTCAAGGTCTAGCTCTCTACCCTGATTTACTCGCACGACAAAATCTAGAATTCTTCGGGCGTCTCCAAGGACTAGACCGTAACCGGATAAAACAGCAGATAAAGTCTTTGAGTGCTAGAATGCAACTTAAAGAAGAGTTAGAGCGAGTGACGTCTCATTTGTCTGGAGGGACAAAACGTCGACTCAGCCTTGCTTGTGCCCTTCTTCATGAACCAAAGTTGCTACTGTTGGACGAGCCTACTGTTGGTATAGACCCAGTTTTACGCCGCAAATTCTGGGATGATTTCCGAAGACTCCGCGACACTGATGTAACCATCTTGGTGACAACCCATTATCTTGCTGAAGCTGAACGCTGTGACCGCATAGGTCTCCTGCGGCAGGGCAAATTGGTTGCTGAAGGACCGCCCAAGACACTCATGAAACAATATGGCGTCGAAAGCCTTGAGGAGGTTTTCATCAAGGCAGTGGAGGTAACTCTTCATGGCTAGTCTTTCACGTAGCTGGGCAGTTACTCGGCGAATATGGCAACAACTGCGTAATGATAAGCGTACTATTGGCCTTATCGTCATTTTTCCTGTCATATTCTCTCTTTTCTTTGGTTTTGCCTTCTCCGGTGAAATTGTCGATCTAAATGTAGCGTTTGTCGATGCTGATGAAGGCTATATGGGAACAGACTTTAGCAACGAAATAATTGATAATTTACTCAACAATTCTAGACTTTTATTAGAAAATCAAACAGGCATTTCCCTTGAAGACGCAGAGCAATTTGTATTGACAGGAATATATCGGGCTATCATTTGTTTTCCCGCTAATTTCACAAGACACCTTGTATTAGCTGAAGATGTTAATGTCACAATCTACATCGATGGTAGTGAACCATCTGTTGCCAGTACCATTCTTGACACCATTCATGATGCCTTCGAAACCGAGTTACGCGAACAACGTGGTCTTAGTTTCAAGTTCACCTACCTTTACGGTGGACCAGATGTACGACAAATCGATTTCATAGCTCCTGCAATCATTCCCTTTGTTATGACTACTGTCCTTCTAATGCTAACAGCTGTTTTTGTTGTACGCGAAAGACTAAATGGAACCCTTCCCCGGATGCTCTCAACTCGAGCAACCAAACTAGACATCCTCCTTGGCTTTGCACTGGCAATCAGTGTTATAGGCGTCATCCAGTCCACAATAATCCTACTCCTAACCATCCTCATTTTCAACGTAACAGTTCAAGGCAGCCTACTCTTCGCATACCTATTCATAATACTCTACTCTCTGGTCCCCCTCAGCATGGGACTCCTTGTATCAGTCTGGGCAAACAACGAACTGCAAGCCCTCCAATTCATACCGCTTCTCATTTTCCCAAGTCTACTCCTTTCAGGTTTTTTTGTCCCAATAGATCTTCTCCCCTTTTGGTTACAACCACTTGCCTATGGATTCCCCTTGACCTACGGTATTCATGGTTTACGCGAGATTATGGTGCGGGGTTCCAGTTTCGAGACAGTTTGGCCAGATGTTCTAGCTTTGGTAGTAATGATTGTCATTTTCATTGGTTTGGCAGTGAAGCTTTTTCGTGAAGAATAGTATACTTTTGTCTGGGTGAATGAAGAATATGAAA
>JABXGU010000778.1 GCA_016550415.1 archaeon
ATTACCTCCAATTATGATATCACTTTGTTGGACATGTCTGCAGGACTAGAGCATCTGAGCCGTCGCACAGACCGTAACGTAGATGTATTGTTCATCGTTATTGATCCTTCCAAGATGGCGTTTGACGCTGCTGTACATATCCGTGATTTAGCAAAAGAAGTTCATATTGATTTCAAGCGGACATGGGTCATTGCCAACCGTTTCCCAACAAACCTTTCCAACAAAGTTCATCTTGATCTCGAAAATCGACTTGCCAAGGAAGGACTCCATCTTGCTGGTATTATACCTGCTGATGACCCAATCGCATCGTACAACCTACAGGGTCGTTCTCTATTGGAACTCCCCGATTCAAATCCAGCATATCAAGCGATGAAAGCTATTGCCAAAAAAATTGGCCTTCTAGGTGATGAAACACTCTTAGAACTCCTTGGGCGTTCAACTATCACTCAAACCTAGAATATCCCCTTTACAACTTGTCCCACTATAACATTGGAAGACTTTTTGTGATATTCATTCAATGTGATTCATGTAAATAACAAAGACAAGAGAATATCTGCTGGATCGTGTGAAATATGGAAGTTCGAAAAGTTATGCGCCTTGGCATGTCTTCGCTGGTCGTCTCGGTTCCTAAGGAATGGGCAGAACGGTACAAGCTCTCCGGGGAGAGCCGCCTTGTTCTCATTCCACAACCAGATGGCAGCATTGCTCTTTACCCCGAATCTGTTCCCCGCGAAAAGCCCAGAACCATCACACTTACTGTTGACCCAGATGATCCCCAAGGTTTACTGGAACGTCGCATTGTTGCTGCTTACCTTACAGATTTTGATGAAATCCGTATTCAATCAAAAGATGTTATTGCAGCAGGTAAGCGGGATCGCATCCGCCAGTATCTCCGCCTTCTTAGTGGCTATCAAATCATGGAGACCAGCTCAAACCACATTCTCATACAGAAAGTTGCACGATTAGCAGAAATGGATGTTGAACGTGCACTTCACCGAGTCCACACCATCGCCCTATCCATGCTAAAGGATGCTCTGAAAGCACTCAAAACACGCGATACTACACTGGCTGAAAGCGTTACCAGTCTAACTGAGGAAACCAATCAATTCCACTATCTAATTAACAAACAACTACGCCTTGCCCTTTTAGACCCCAACATAATGAGCAGAAGCGGCCTCACTGCTATAGACACATTAAATTACACTACAGTATTGCATGCCATCAGACAATCTTCAGAGGCAGCAAAAAGCATCGCTAATGGAGTCATCACACTTGCAGACCATGAATGCCCATCAGACATACTAAAACTAGGACTTGAAACTGGGCAACTAGTACTCTCACTTTTCACCAACGCTCTTAAAGCGTTCTTCACACGAGATGATAAATTAGCTAATAACATCATCATCGAAGGTAAAGCCTGTCCACCTATGCGTGCACAAGCTGAAAAACTCATGGAACAACACCTTATCCAAATCTGCGAAAAAATGATTCCAAATATCACAGTTGAAACTTGCACTCTATTTGGTCCCCGTCAGGTTGCACTTACTGTTCTCGAACAGGTCTTTCAAAGTCTCAGTCAAATAGGCGTTGCTGCTGCTACCATTGCACAGCATGCAATCTGGAGGACAATGGAGATTCATCTTCCCACAGAATCTAAAATGCCTAAACGCCAAAAACGCATGAAAACCCGACAGAAGAGGAAACGACCCTCCAAGTCATAATGATTCAGATTTTTCTTTGAAATGGAACTAGATAGTCTGGTGGAGAATAGCTAACCAGTTTTTTGAAGAATATACAAGTTCATCCTATTATTTTGTAGAATAAATCTTTACATATGTAAATATATAGTGAGTTACTAGTAAGGCTTTTATATATATTCATTGTATATATGATACTGTAAATGTGATTCAGGACGTATTTACGTACAATATGTCCATTATGGTGATGATATCTATGAGTGAAGGATTACGAAAGGTCGTCGGGCTTATTCCCGCAGAACAACGAGAGCCTGTCTCAACGGCGCTCCTCGACCTACTATTGAAAACCAAGGCTGCCAAAAATGTCCCTGCTCGTGAAGCAAAGATGGTCCTGCACCTCATGATGCGAGATCTCTTAACCACCGAGATGGGATTAGAAACCCTCTTCACTTGTGCCCTCCGTGCAGAACCTGTCAAGACATTGGATGTCATTGGCGATCTTCTGGGCGGAGTAATGGCTGCTGAAGAGATTGTCAAAGCACTCTCTACCTTGACAGTCACTACCTAGCCTACTCTGAACTCGACGACAATAGGTTGTCTATTCCCCGACCTCGGCGGGCCCTCTCTTCTATGGGCTCGCTGCTGGTTCTTTTTTATCCGAATTTAGTTGGAGTTCTCTTTGCCATAAGATTGAAGTATTTAAGAGAATGTCAGCAGATTGGCAGGTTCTACTATTGATTCGGTTGGGCACTTCAGGCTGGAAATACGATGACTGGATTGGAAGCTTTTATCCCTCCAAACGCCATCAATTCCTTTATTATCATAAAATTTTTGACACTACTGAAATCAACTCTACCTTCTACAGTTTCCCTCGTGCTAGGGTTGTGGAGGCATGGGCTCGCGCACCGGAAGGCTTTATGTTTACTGCAAAGGTGCCAAAGGAGATAACACATAAGCTACGTCTTGATATTAGTGAGGGTGCAGATCAGCGACTTTACGATTTCCTAAAGTTGATGTCACCGCTACGAGAAGCACAGCGAATTGGACCCTTACTTCTTCAGTTGCCACCATCATATGATTTTAATCTAGAGGGGTTGGAAAATTTCATGGATATTCTGCCTAGCGAGTGGCAGTTTGCGATTGAATTCAGGCATATTTCATGGATGCAGGATGAAACCTTTCAGTTATTACAGCGTCACAATGTTGCCTATTGTATTGTAGATGAACCCCTTCTTCCCCCTCGTGTCGAAGTGACTGCACCCTTCTCATATATCCGGTGGCATGGGCATGGCAAGAAACTATGGTACTGGTACCTCTACAACAATGAGGAACTTGAGGAATGGGTACCCAAAGTTCAAGAAGCAAAAGTGAAATGTGAAGGACCTGTTTATGGTTATTTCAATAATCATTGGCATGGCTTTGCAGCTCGTAATTGTGTTGAGATGATGGAGCTGCTTGGTTTGCGGCATCGTATGCCTGGACATGTTAGAGATCGCTTGGAACGGGTTACAAACGAACGCATTAAGAGAAAACCTACAAAACAAGCAGAACTCAGTGAATTTACTGGCAGTTAAACTGGTTGCACTCAATAAATTCGCTTATGTTTTAAGATCCTCAGTAAATTGGTACACAAGTAGGAAAACTATGCCTGTAATGATTTGAAGTATTAGGATTGGAAGCATATTGGGAAATGGAATGAAATGTAATAAAATCGCCATTATACTGTTGATTATTAAACCGATTATAACAGGAAAAAATGTGATGAGTAAAATTCCTCTTCGCTCGATTGGTTTTCGATCTGCCCAGAGTAGAAGAACTGTCCATCCCAACATAAGTGATGCTCCCATTCCCATTGCATAGAAGTAATCTACACCCGGATTGAAGCCAGGCAAATTGTAGACTAGTGCAAAAACATTGGGAAAAATCATGTAAATTGCAGCCAATCCATCTAAGATGGCGCCACCCCAATAGCATGCTCTAAGTAATAATAATTTGTTTTCCATCTTTAATCAACACTAACATCGGTCTAATAAAACGCCTAGGGCACTTACCCTGCCCTTTTTATTATCTAAAAACGTTAATGTGCAGATATAAACAGCCTCGGAGGAAATTGTATGGCTGCACCATTACGCTTTGCTGTTGAGTTTGTACCTCAGGAAACATTCTGGCAAACAACCGCGCTAGGCATCTTAGCTGAAAAATATGGATTTGACCTTTGCTGGATAACTGACCACTTCAACAATCGCAGCGTCTATATCATTCTAAGTCTAATGGCTAATTATACTGACAATATCATGATTGGTCCTGGCGTGACTAACCCTTACTTGTTTAACCCAGTTCAGACTGCATCAACTTTGATGTCTTTGGATAATGTGTCGGGAGGACGCGCAGTTATTGGCATCGGTGCAGGCGACAAGATTACCCTGAAAATGCTTGGAATAGAGCGAAGCAAACCACTCACTGCTGTGAAGGAAAGTGTCCAAATCTTCCGGTCCATATTTGATACAGGTAAAATCAAGAATTTTGAAGGGGAGGTCTTTTCTGTAGAGAAGGCAAAGGTGGCATTCGAAAAAACAGGGGGATTGCCAATATACATTGGGGCTCAAGGTCCTAAGATGCTGCAGCTTGCTGGAAAAATGGGGCAAGGAGTACTGGTCAACGCTTCTCACCCGAATGACTTCAAGTTTGCGATACAACAAATTCGGAAAGGCATCTCAGAAGCGGGCCGAAAAACAAGTGATGTTGATGTAGCAGCATATGCGAGTGTTTCAGTTGACAAGAAACTGGATAAAGCAACCAAAGCGGCTGTACCTGTTGTCGCCTTTATCGTTGCAGGATCGCCACCTGTTGTGTTAGAACGCCATGGGATTGCACCAGAGAAAGTGGAACCAATTTCAAAGGCACTTGGTGCAGGAGATTTTGGAGCTGCTTTTGGAGCAGTAACTGATGAAATGCTTGACGCCTTCTGTATACGTGGAACACCTGCAGAATGTATTGAGAAAATTGCTGGACTACAAAAGACAGGTATAACGCAATTTGTATTTGGTTCCCCAATTGGACCGAAAAAACGGATCTCCATGGAATTGGCGAGCAAAGAAATCTTGCCCCATTTCCAAAAATAAGCAGCCAGAGATATGTTACCAGAATAACAGCGCTAATGCATGCAATCACACAGTAGATAATCACTTATGATTAGAGATCTTGTTCAGCGTAAGCTTGCCATGAAAGGGAGGGTATATCCCCAGGTGTAAGCATAAGCGATGCGACTTTGGTGCGAGTAGGAGTACCATCAACAAGGGTTTCGATACAGACAGTTAGATGATGGGTTTCTTTGTTATTTGCATCCTTGCGTGTCTCAACTATTTTGACCATACGGAATGCGTGATCTGGAAGATCAGGTGTTGCACCTATTCGTTCAGTAATTATAGGCGTACTCATATTTTTTACACCAAGTATATGTAAAACGAATATTGCATATATTGGTTGGGGATATATCCATCGAATAGGACATACATTAGCAAAAGTATATACTTAGCTAGTATTGAAAGTAAAAACACATATTCAGAACTTGAAAAGCAACTATATTTTCTCTGCTAACACCAACAATCGCTTCGAGGTAAGAGCAGCAAGATGGGTGAGTGGTTCTGCATCAATATAATGTGAGACGGATCTATCCATAAGAACTTGAACTCGGGCAGGAAACTCATCATCAGCATTCCACAGTATGTATGAAAGCGGAATGAGAGGAAGTGCATGTATAGTAAAACCAATATCACCTTGAGTTAGTTTACGCCCATCTAACGCTTCAGCAGCTAGACGGAAGCGTTCAGGCGTCTTACCTAGACGGCTAGCTATTGGCATAACAACTCTGCCTTCAAATACAGAATTATAGATACGACCACCGGGAACTTGTCGGAAGCTTACAAGCTCTCCGGTTAATGGAGTCTCCTTCGCCTCAGAATAACGGTAAAGCAGAAAGAAAAGGTGTTTTGGTGGCGGGTCAAGGGTTGTGTTTAGAATCTTATCAGTTACCTTGCCATTGGCTAGGTCTAATTCAAAACCTAAGAACTGAAGCGTTTTACCCTTTGGGAATCCAAGATGTCCTGCAAGTGAGCTGATTTTTTCTTGACATTTTGGCCAGGTCCACAAGTCAAAGGCTTCTGGTTCGGTCATATTCAGTCCTCTATGAAGGAATATTGCCATTATCCCATTACTGAGGGAGTTCTAAGGCGGGTTCATTTTAAATTTACTCTGTCTATCTATGTATCCATTTCCAGCTTTGGTGCCTAATTATTGATGTGTAGGAGTGCGCGATAGGCTTTTGTAGAAGTGCGAGATAGGCATTCTGGATTGTAATGGCGCGGACAGCAATTACCAATGAAGAACATGAAGTCATTCTCCAAGAAATCATTGAGGGCCTAAATAAACTCAAAAAAATAAAAGGCTGGGCTGTGGTCAGCCAAGAGGGGCTGGTCATTGAACAGCAGATGCCCAAGGACATTAACCCTCACTTGCTAGCTGGTAATGCTGCCGCCTTGGCTCATTCAGCACAAGTTGTTTCTTCACAAACAGGAGCTGGCTCATTAAATACATTGATTTTAGATAGTGAGAAGTATAAGGTTGTTTTAGTGGGTGGGAATTTTAAAATCATCTTGCTAGTGATAGCAGAACACTCAAGTGACCTTCAATCCTTAGCTGGTTTTCTAGAGGCTTCAGCTAATCGTTTCCAAGCAGATTGATTTGGCTTTCATATCATTTCAAATCAGGTATGGGTCATCTATTTACCTTTAAGAAAATCAACCTGTATCCCTGAGTCTTTAAGCATCTTTATTCCTCTTTCATCAGGATATTTCTTCTTTATCACAATTCTAATGATGCCTGCATTGATAATCATCTTTGCACAAATCGTGCAAGGAGAATGTGTAACATATAGTGTTGCAGAGCGGCTACTAACACCATGTAATGCACACTGGATTATTGCATTTTGTTCAGCGTGAACACCGCGGCAGAGTTCATGGCGCTCACCTGGCTTTACATTTGCTTTCAATCTTAGACAGGTTTCGGGAGTACAGTGTTCCATGTTAGAAGGTGCACCATTGTAACCTGTAGTGAGTATGTGTTTTTCCCGAACAAGTACCGCACCTACTTGGCGTCGTATACAGGTAGATCGTGTTGCAGCCAGTTCTGCAAATCTAATGAAATACTCATCAATAGATGGTCGCTGTTGAGTTTGAGAAGGTTCTGTTCCCTTTGGCACTGTGACCGCTTCCAATCGTAATGTTATCAACAGTCTAATAAGCTGTGCTTTTATCAATTACAGTTCTTGGTGTGATGATCCTTTGTAATTAGGTGTTACTAGTAAATGACCCAGTACAGCAGTATTTTATCGGATAATTCATCAACCCTATTAATTATCATCGGGCTTCTATTCATTAGTGCTGGG
>JABXGU010000779.1 GCA_016550415.1 archaeon
AATGCTCAGCAAAGATAAATCCTGAAGAAATCCAGTCTGACACACCAATAATTTGCGAATACTGTGGATCAATAGTTGTTCTGCCACACCAAATGAGACCACATTCCGCTCCCGGATATCCTCCACGGAGTCGCCCCGCTGGACGAGCTTTTGGTCCACGCGTCAGACTAATGGCGCAACGCCCAGTGCATGCTCCTCTCCTTCACGCTGTAAACCTACTTGCAAATAAAGGCGCGATCGATCGAAATACTCTGAGAAATTATACCAAGCAAAACTTAAACCGAAAAATGCGACCACCCGAAGCACTACGCGCAGCCCTCAGACAAATGCGAGACGAAGGAAAAATAAAACAAGACAAAATAATGCAAGCAGTAGACAAGCTCATCGCAGAACAAAAGCTCGGACCACACGCACGCCAAGCTGTCGAACGGCTTTTTGCATAGTCAATTAGCCTTCCCTCTTTCAGAATTATTTTTTGACAGGAATAGTCTAGAAAAGAGTGAAGGGGTCCGGGGCCGTAATGGCGGATTAGGCACCTCCTAAAAGAAGGACACAATTGGAGGGGAGAGGGAATGGTTTTCTAGGGGGGAGGGAAGTGCCATGATCTGTCACCACCCCCGGTGACCCCGCATCATAATACATCACTTTTTATTTAAAACCTTTCCTTTTCTCCATTGACAGTTTATCAAATTTGAGGAAAAATTTATCTTTTCAATGCGATTCTTTCATTCCAGTATTAGTGCTGGCGGTGGTGAGAGGTTTGGATGGCGTTGGTAGTAGTCGTAGATAGCTTTCAGTATATTGGCTGCTTCAGCAATGTTAGAGAAGACGGGTCGGTTGCTCTTACGAAATTGGTTTCTGGCTGCAAGATTTTCAAGTGGATATCCGATGGCGGGAACAGCGACGAGGAAGGGTTTGTGCAAGGTTTTAATGCAATAGGTTCCTGCTTCAATCATCATATTCCAATATGTTGTTGCCATATCCTTCATGTCCATGTGATTTGCCATGAAGTTAACGTAATGGGGGGCTGCTTCAATTATGATTGCATCAATATTCTCGTCTTCAGCAACATTCCGGATAGTTTGAACTGTAATATCCGGGTAAAAGTAACTAGAAGCCAAATCGACTGGATTCTTGATATTCGTGCCCACAGCATCGACGATTTTCGCAAGTGCTTCGATAGTCTTTGAGGTTAGCCGAGGGATTTCGAAGCCATACTGTGCTAGGGAGTCAGTTCCAGCAACGCCTGCTCCTCCACTGATGGCGATTAGGGCAACTCGTTTGCCTTGTGGCGGGGGGCATCTGAGGAAGGTAACTACTGTGTTAATTAGATGTTCAAAGCTGTCGACAGTAAGGGCCCCAGTCTGTCGAAGAAGTCCATCCCAAATTTCTGTTGTTCCTGTAAGGGCTGCACTATGGCTTGATACTGCTCTGGCCCCAGCCTTAGTGATTCCAGCCTTCCAGACGACAATGGGTTTTTCGGGTGAACAAGCTGCAAGGGCTGCACGGAGCCGATGACCATCCTTTACACCTTCTATATACATCCCAATAACTTGTGTTGCGGAATCCCCATGCAAATATTCTACAAGTTCACCACTACTGATGTCACATTCATTTCCATAACTGAAAGCTTTACTACAGCCCAAGCCAGTTTCAACAAGTGCAAGGTAGCTGTCAATTGCCTTGCCACCAGATTGAGAAATGAAACCAACAGGTCCTGGCTTAGGCTTAAGATCTGGACGAAAAGAAAAATGGGTCTCTGGGCATAAGAGTCCCATACAATTAGGTCCGAAGGCGCGAATAGGATTTGCATGGATTTTCTTTGTGATTTCAGCTTCTAGACGGTGCCCCTCCTCTGTTCCAAGTTCTGAGAAACCACTTGTGAAAATTGTTACACACTTCACTCTCTTGGAAATACACTCATCAAGTACACTTGATACGATTCGAGCAGGCACACGCAAAACAGCATAATCTATGGGCTCAGGTACTTCACTCAAGGATTTGTAGCATTTCAGACCCAGTGCTTCATCCAACTTTGGATTAACTGGATAGAGTTTGCCAGAAAAGCCAAAGTTCAAGAAAGATTTCAACCAATAAAAGTTAGTATTAGGAGTAGTACCTACGAGGGCTACAGAACGGGAGTGAATGAATTCTTCGAATTGCTTGAAAGTCTTATCATCCATGAAATATCCCGTCACAAACCTTAGAGTCGAATATGCGGTATGCTGCCTGTTCTAATATATAGTCGTTTAGCCCTTTCGAGATAAGTAATTGGAGAGTAGTTCAATCCACACGTTTCTCTAGGAACATTGGAAAGGATTTCTGAATGGCAAGCATGATGACAATGCCAACTGCTGTTACGATCGCTGTAGAGGTCATTATTGATGCGACTCCGACCCAGTATGGTTCAGCGTAGAATGCAGTCAAGTAGGAAGGGATGCCCAGTCCAATGATGAGGGTAGGGTAAAGCCAAGCAAGAATCCAATGCGGACAAGTCTTACGATTAGAGACCAGTAGACCGGCTATCAAATTGAGGAAACTTCCAATGATGATGTCTACTGCTCCAAATCCACCAAACATGTTTGCTACAATACATCCAAAGAACAGTCCAAATGCCATTGGCCAGCCCAACACATATGGCATGGGTAATAGCGCATCTGCAATACGTAGCTGTACTAATCCATAGCTTATTGGCAACAAAACAATAGTCAAGGCGGCATACAATGCAGCCATTATTGCCATCAAAGCAATATTCTGAGTTCTGTTAAAATTTGTACGATTAAATTGTTCCATTTTTCATTCACCTCGCAGCCCGGGGTTTTTATTGACGAGCGGATCGCGGTGCGAGGAGTCCCACCCGCTCATAAAATTCTGCCATAACTCAGTCACTTAAAACTCTTCTCTTAGACCAACCTTAACTCATAAAAGAAGTAATCTTTGGGTAAGTTGGCTGCAATTATTACTTACTGAAATTATTTATTATATTGGTATCAATCTGAGAATCTACAAATGTATGTGCAATAAAAACTTGAATGAGTGGATTAGCAGTTGTCCGTTCACATAGAAGATGACCTATATTTTGTTGAGAAAAATGTCATTCGCAATCCGGATGATGCATGGTTCAATGAGTATCTTAAGCCATATTACATCAAAACCGCAGATGTGCAATACCTCTTTGGGAATATCCAGCCAGGTAGAAGACCTGATCGGGCATTCTATATTATCCCTGAGGGGTATAAGCTGGGCAAAGGTCAGCGAAGCTTTGACCGCAAAATTGGTTTGAAATTATATGATGTTGTACTCCGCTATCTAAAGACTTGCCGTGTAATTGTCCAGGATGGTATTCAGGGTGAAGCTGGTTACAAGACTGGATTACGGGTTGTAATCAGTGTTGAAAATCCTCACACTGCTTACATTGCTTGGTTTGGTCGCCTCATGATATATGATTCAGAACCGGGTACGGATGTCCAATGCTGGAACTATGTTGTTCAGGAACGGTTACCCGATGAGGTAATAACGGAAATTCGCACCTTCTGGCCTGATTTTGACCCCGATGAACCATTAACCCTCTATGACCTTACCAGAATGGACCAAGACCATCGACGTGTGATGAGTCTTCGCGTTGATTATTTTGGTGGTGCTTACAAGAAGCCCAATCTAACTTTGGTTTGGAACCGAGGTGAAGCCGATGGTCTAATCTCGTATCATGCTGGTTGCACAAAGAATCGTATCCTCAAAGGATTATCTGGCACTGGCAAAACCACTCTCACCGTTGGACCATTTCTAGAACAGGATGATGCTTGCTTGGGGCTTCCTGAATATGGTCCTGATGGACAAATCAAGCGTGTTCAATTAATTGGATTGGAGGCCGCTTCCTACGCTAAGAGTGAGGGCTTGACCTCTGAGAGTCCAGAATGGTCTGGTCTGATGAAGTCTCGTGAGACAACTTCTGATGGTAAACATCCTATTGTCCTTGCCCAGAACATCGACTGTGATGGTATCGAATATAGAATGGAGACAATTGCTGGTTACCCTGTTAGAGTTCCTCGACCCATTTCAGGAGAAACCGTGGGTTCCCTTCAATGCACTCGATATGAAAAATCTGGAACAACAAATGGTCGTTTTGTATTCCGATTCTACGACCTGAATCCAAATTGGAAACCCGGCTCTGAGAAATGGCTACGCACAGTCATGCTCTCCTTCAGGCGTTTCGACATTTTTCCTGTATGTGTCCGAATAGTTGATCCCACAATGGCTGTGGCTCTAGACTCTGCCTGTGAATCTGTAATCACTTCTGCAATTGGTGGCAAAATTCCAGGAACCCGTGTCAGATCCTACGCCGCAACAGACTTCATGGCTCGTGAACAAGCACACCAGGCACTAATGAAACTAAGAATGTACTCCGAAATGAATCTAGGACTAGATGGCAATCTTGTGTTCGCCATTGTAAACTCCGGTTATGTGGGCGAATATGATATCACAGGCAAACAACGACCATTGCTGGATAAATCAGATCATCCAATGGCTAAAATTGACGAAGCGACCAAAAAGCCCTACTTGAACGGACAAGGAAAACCAGTATATCTGGGACTTGGTGAAAAAATAAAAGTCTCAGATACAAAACTCCTAGTAGACCTCATAGAGAATCGAAGAATAAAGAAATGGATTCCACACCCAGTATTCGGAAATTCCTACCTTATCCCAGATCCAAAAGAACTCGAAGAAGCTCATAGTCTTCCTAACTTTCGGAAACGGTTCAATCCCCTTAGATTCTATACTGCCAAAGAATATCTTAGTTTCTGTAAACGAGACATCGAAGAACGTACAGCTTACCTAAAGGATCTTTTCAATGGTCAGGAAGGCGTTGACCAATTGCAGGATGTAATCCAGGTTTGGGCAAATTGCACCCTCCCATCAGCAGAAAAAATACAGAAATTCTTTGAACAACATTATGGGAAAACCACTAGCTAAATTTCTGCCAGCCTCATAAGAAGTAGAAAAATCATCAACCTATCTAGCTTATAGGAAAAGTCAAAGTAAAGCCTGATACGATTGATTTTACTAATAGGTGAATATAATGACCTTTGTTAAGCTTCAAGATAACAGTCGGATGTACTATGTCGAGCATGGTAAGGGTCCAGTCGTTGTCTTCCAACATGGCTTCCTGGGGAGTAGTTGGCTTTTCGAAGCGCAGGTCAAATACTTTGGCGATCGTGGCTACCATGCCATCGCCTTCGACCTAAAAGGTCACGGACAAAGCGATAAACCCAAAGACGCTAGTTATCGGCTCCCAGAGTTCGCCCAAGAAATCGAGTATGCCCTCAGCCAAATAATTGGCAAAGAAAAAATCGTTCTCCTAGGTCATAGCATGGGTGGTATGATTGCCCTCTGTTACGCGACTGATCCAAAATTGAAAAAACGTCTGAGAGGGCTCATCCTTGAATCAACAGCATCAAAGCTTCAAAACCCTGTTCTTGAGCAGTACATCGAGGGAATGCGGTCTGGTGTTCTCAAAGTATCAGATCGTTCAGCGATCGAAAATGTAATGGTCATGCTTTGCTTCAACAAGGTTTACCAAGATGCGAATCCTAGTCTCATCAAAGAATTTGTTAACCAAACCCTAACCAACGAACAGTATGTGGCTTTAGCCACTATGGAAGCCATAGTTCAACACTACGATGTCACCAAGAAATTAGGTAGCATCAACATTTCAACTCTGATTCTTCATGGTGAAAGTGATATATTCATCCCAATTGCAAGCAGTGAAGCCCTCGATAAAGCCATCCATAACTCAAAGTTCGTAGTCTGTAAAGGATCCATTGGGCACATGCTCCAGTATGAATGCACTGGCAACTATCATGCTGCTATTGAAAAATATCTTAGGAATCTCTAACCACCAAATTAACTACTTGAACGCATCTGGCGAATACCTCCATTTCACCCCCTCTTTTAGTTCTACGCCA
>JABXGU010000780.1 GCA_016550415.1 archaeon
AACTTCTAGGCGGTTCACTACTTCGTGGTAAAGTGTATCTTCTTGAGGCAGATAATGGCACCAGACCAACCGGCCTTATCTATCCATTTGTAAAAAATGGACTAAATCAAGGCGAAATGATTGTCTTTGCCTGCAATGAATGCCCTGCAGAAGAAGTTATGGAACATCTCCGAGAATATACAATTGATGTTGATGCAGCGATTAAAGCGAAGCAACTGGTCATCCTGGACCTTTGGACAGAGAGTGAAGAATCTGTAGAAGGTGTCATTTATGCAGGAAATCCAGGTGACCCACATAAGGTCATGTATGCATATCAACGTGCTTACGAAGAGGTGACAAAAAAAGAGAAGAGAGTCCATGTCCGTGTCATCATGGACTCATTGTCAGGTGCAGTGATGAATTTTGGCTTTGAGAGAGCCTATCGTTTGGCTTCGCGTGCTTGCCGATTAATGAAATTGGGAAAAGCCGTGGGATTATCCGTTATTGTGCCCCGAATGCATCAAAATTTTGTTGCAGAGAGCTTTGAACATCTCTATGACGGAGTAATCCGTCTAACCCTGCACGAAGAACCAGAATTAATACAACGCCATATACGGATCATTAAATCCCCGGTTGCGGAGTTTGATAGTCGACTTATTCCCTACGAAATGACCGCAACAGGATTCAAAATAAATTTAGAAAAGGGTAAACAATGAACAGACTATAACATTTTTTCAGCTTCCTACAATCATACCTTTTTACTAATATTCATACTATGGGTTGTTAAATGACTTTCAAAGGTCTCGTTGCATTTGATCTTGATGGAACATTGGTTCATATTTGGAGTGCCTGGAGCTGGATTCATAAGCTTCTCGGAACCTTAGAAGCAGCAAAACCTTATGCTGAACTTTACCATGCTGGAAAAATCGATTATCGCAAGTGGGCAGAACTAGATGTCCGATTATGGCACGGAGTTAATTTTCATCAAATTGAAGAAACCATCAAAAAGGAATTGGTTTTCGTTCCAGGAGCCCATAAACTCATTGAGACAATTCGAAGCTGGGGGGTCAAGACAGCGATAATCAGCTCTGGACTAGCTTGCTTTGCCGATAGAGCAAAGGAAATCTTGGGAATTGATGTTAGTAAATCCAACCGATTACTTACAGATACAGAAGGACGCATTTGTGGTGTAGATGTTCAGGTCGCCTACGATAACAAGCACCAAGTTCTCATCAATATTTCAAAGGGTATGGGAATCCCTCTCTCCAGATGCGCCGCAATTGGCGACTCAAGAAACGATATCCCAATGTTTCGTGTTGCAGGAACATCAATAGCGTTCAATGCTAAAGATGAAGGCGTCCTAGCCAGTGTTTCCAAAGCAGTAAACAGTGAAAATGCACTCGACTTACTTCCTCCACTACGGGATTTCTTTAGGATAAAATCTAAAAGATAAGCTATTTTTTTGAAGCAAAGTTATCTCCTCCTGCAGACAACAACCCAGTTATTAATGCCCCTAGTAAATTCTGGTGCGTAATGCGCTAGACTTTAATGCACAAAATCAACGGTATAAGAAACTCAATTTATCGCGCCAAATAGCTATTCTTTCGCGGTAGTGATTGTATGAGTTATCAGACTATAATCGATACTAGCATGGGACGCTCAAAGGCAGACTTAGTTATTAGTGACGTCAACATCATCGACGTAAACTCACGGGAAATATTCGAGGGCGGACTCGCTATCAAAGGGAACACTATAAGCCGCATCGGCGATGTCAAGGATTTAATCGGAACTAGAACTAAAGTCATCAGAGGGCGAGGGAAATATCTGGCTCCAGCCTTCATTGAATCGCATATCCATGTAGAGAGCACCATGCTGACACTGACAGAGTTTGCCCGCGGAGTAGTTCCACATGGTACAGGCACTGCAATAATTGACCCACACGAAATTGCCAATGTTACAGGTATCAGAGGAATAGAGATTTTCATGAAGGAATTGCGGAACCTTCCTCTTGGCATTTACATAGAAGTACCCAGTTGTGTCCCAGCCGCACCACCGGAATTGGAAACCTCTGGCGCTAGTCTTGATGCTTTTACAATAGATCGCCTTCTCCAGAGCCCCATAGTAATTGGACTTGGAGAAGTAATGAATATACCCGCGGTTCTCAACAACAATGAAGATATTCACTTGAAAATCCAGTTTGCTCGAAGTCAAGGCAAGGTTGTGGAGGGACACGCCCCTGGATTAACTGGCAAGGAATTGAACGCCTACATTGCCGCAGGCGTTATGTCAGACCATGAGTGTGAAACAGCTGAAGAAGCCTTCGAACGATTACGTCTTGGAATGACTGTAATGTGCCGTGAAGGTTCTCTAGCAAGAAATATGCTTGATCTACTGCTTCCACTCTACAAAAATGGTCGAGATCTTAGACGTTGCACAATTTGTTCAGATGATTTCTCACCAATAGAATTAGCAGATGTAGGTCATCTTGACCGTAGTCTTAGAAGAGCCATCAATGCGGGCATCGATCCACTTGTAGCTCTGCAACTAGTTACTGCTAACCCTGCGCAATATTTCAGCCTGTACCGTCTTGGTTCCCTCGCGCCCGGTTACATTGCCAACATCGTACTCCTTGAAGACCTGAAGAATATCAATGTTGAACTCGTCATCCATCAGGGCAATATTGTTGCAAAGAATGGTCGATTACTGATAAAACTTCCAAAATTCGAGTATCCACCTGATTTGAAATCCACAATTCGCTTCGCAGCAATTCCAACACCCATCAACTATATGATTCGCGCCAATGATGTTGAGCATAAGGTTTGGGTTATCGTTGCCAACGAAGGGAGCCTTGTTACTGGAAAAGAAGCAGTTGTACTTCAAGCCAAAGATGGGTATATCCAACCTAATCCTGAACAAGATGTGTTGACCATTGCAGTCACAGAGCGCTATATGAAACGGGGCGGAATTGGAGTAAGCTTTGTCAAGGGTTTTGGATTGAAAACAGGTGCAATCGCTAGCAGCATTGCTCATGATAGTCATAATATTATTACAGTTGCCACATCTCCTCAAGATGCCCTCATGGCAATCAGCAGTGTTTCACAAATACAGGGAGGCATCGTTGCAGTCCGTGACACAAAGGTAATCGCATCCCTGCCTCTCCCCATTGCTGGTCTGTTAACAGATAAGCCTGTTGACAAGGTTGCCAAGGCACTTGTGGAGGTTCGTTCTGCAGCAAAAGAACTCGGATGTACTCTGGAGCACCCATTCCTAACAATGAGCTTCATGGCACTTCCTGTTATTCCAGCTCTAAAAATCACGGATAGGGGCCTTGTTGATGTTTCCCAGATGAAGATCATTCCTCCACTGATTAAGTAGTTGTAATAGGTGCACGAAAAAATAATTCCAAAGCCTTTTAGGTGCCAAATCACTGAGACCAATTAGAATGGAGGAAGTCATAGTATGTCTTGGACCCTAATTCTAGCCAATCTTGCGCCAGTTTTTCTAGGTCTTGGAGGAGTTGCCGCTTTTTCGTGGTTTGTTGATGTACTCATGGGTGAAGTCTATCGACCCTCAAAAGGCGAAGAAGAAAAAACAAATGACAAGGAGGAAAAGACTGATGCCGTTGGTTGGAGGCGTGGTGTTGTCAGATTAGTCGGATTATTGGGGATTCCCTTTGGAGTTTTATGCTTTATTTCTCTTATTTCTATTCTCCTCAACCCTGGTCACCCATATGGTGATTTGTTGACAATGGGTTTACTCGCCTGGACTGGTATTGCACTCTTTCTTACACCAATAAGCAAATTACCTTGGGCAGCGTTGATGGGACTAGCTGCAGGAATTATTGCTGTAATCGCTGTTATTATAATAGCTCCTCTGATCCCTGAATTTATCCTAGAACAAATCGCGTTAAAATGGATTCTAATAGGCGTCTTCGTCATTGTAGGAGTACTTGTATTTGGGCTCTTCAAATGGGCAGAGAGTCTCCTCGAATTAATATGCACCATCCTTGGTTCTAGACCTCTCCTCCTTGTTCTATCCTTTGCCTGCGTCATACAAGCTATTGCTCTTGTTCTCTTCGTAGGGAATGGCGGAATACTCTGGCTTTTCATCCATTAGTATTAGTCATTTAGATTGGGGGCGCAGGAATCGGCAGGAACATTAAGCGTATCAGCATATAGCCTGTACTAATTAACAAGTAGGTAAAGAACAGGATAATACCAGCTTTGAGGAATTCGGAGTAGGAGATTGGACGGTTTTCCTTTTCTGCAACACTCATTGTCAATACATTGGCAGCACTAGCTATTGGTGTCAGGGCACCGCCAAGTACAGCGCTAACAGTCAAAGAAGCCCAAAGCGTGCCTATGGCACCCTCCATACCTGCAGTCCCACCAACTATGTTAACAACAGGGATAAGGGTGGCAGTAACTGGGATATTATCTATTGCGCCACTTGTCATACCAGTTATCCAAATCATAGAAATCGTAGCGACTAGTGGATTGCCTTGTGAAATATTTGAAAGACCCTCTCCAATTTGGTGAAGAACACCAAACTCTTCCATCAATCCAACCATTAGAAAGAGTCCAATGAAGAAAAAGAGTGCAGCCCAATCAACCTCCCTAAAGAGACGTTCAGGATGAACACCACTGAACATAATGAAGAGTAGGGCACCTACTAAGGCAACCAGCCACGATAGACCAGCTGAGCCTAAAATAATAAAGCCAATGATTACCCCATCCAAGAGAAATGGTGTTCGATACAAAACACCACGATCCTCACCCATGTTCCATTCATCGAGTAACATGAGTCGTTCGATACGCTCAGGTCGTGGCATTTTGAGGCCCCTTCGGAATAGGC
Source organism: archaeon (assembly GCA_016550415.1). The sequence goes on from JABXGU010000780.1 coordinate 4,834, forward strand.
GAATAGATATGAATAATGTGACAACAAAGAGGATAAGTGCGAGTGGGAGAAGATTGATGACAAACCAGAGGAAGTCGTAGAGGGTAGCTCCAGCCACAAGCATACATGGTATGCTGGAAATCATTGTAGTGATGCCTCCAACATTGCAGACCATTGCCTCTGATATTAAGAAGGGTCCTGGATTGGTTTCGAGCGCATCACAAGCAAGAATGGTCAGTGGCGCAATTATGAGGACAGTTGTTGCTAGGACTGATGACATAAGAAAGCTTAGAAGACAAAAAATGACTAGAAGTCTGCGGGGACTACCCCTACTGAATTTTAGTGATTTTACAGCGATAAATTGGAACAATCCTGAATCCTTTGACACTTCTGTGATAACCATTAATGCAAGGATGACAATGAGGGTATCCAGAGATACATATTTCCAAAAGAGGTAGGAGAATACAGCTGAACCAAAGACAGAAGGCAAAGCAAGATAATTGGTTGCAAGCTCTGGATTATACGAAGGAGGATTCGCTATTATCCAATCACGCCAAGGGGACCATATTTGCCAGAGAAAGATAAGACCAACGGAAGCACCTAGAAGAGCCGCCACGGTGTGATCGGTCATATCCAGGGTTATCATAAGGATAACTGCAATGAATAACAAGACAATGAAGACAGCAGGCCATATAATTTGGCATCACCTAACAATCTAGTGAGCTTCAATCGCCTTGAAGCGAAGTGAAGTGATGTCCAAACACTACTGTTAATTCTTCAAATAAGCTTTTGCTGTAATTCCAATTACATCTTCTTATAGTAAAATTGGCTTGCGGCCTGAATGGCTGCTTGTAAATACTCTAGATGAGTAGAGTCCACCACAGTGTGAGATAGGCTGAAGATATATCCACTATTTACTCCAAGGATGCCAAGTTGTCTTTTCAAAAAATGGATTGCCTTTTGTATAGAAAGTGTTTGTAATTGGTGAAGATCTATTCCCCCGTGGAATGTAAGGTTTTCACCAAATTGCTCTTTTAGATTTGTAGCAGACATTTCTTTAGCGGTTGGTTGTATTGGGCTTAACACATCTATATCGGCCTTAATCAGACTGGGAATGAGTGGCTTAATAGCGCCACAGGAGTGGAGGAGTACTGAGACTTTGGCAATTCGTTTAATTGCCTTCACTAATTGAGCTAATCGAGGATGAATTAACTGTTGAAACAACTGAGGTGACATGAATGGTCCACTCTCCATTCCATAGTCATCACCAACTATGACAATTTGTGTGTAGTCGCCTATTATTGAGAGAAAGTTTTCCCAAAAGCTGATGTTCAGATCGAGTGCCTTATCCATTAGGTATGCAGCTAATTCTGGATTTCTAAGGATTGCGGAGAGGAATCGGGGCCATCCCATGAGCATACAGCCCATTTCAAAGATGCCAGAACATGATGGGTCAGCGATGACCGCATAACCTGCTTGTGAATGCGATTTAGCTATGGGAGCTGCTGGTGTAAACCATGACTCTCTAAACTTTGGCCATGTAAACCTGTCGATATCCCTGTGCGTCTTGGCTGCTTCGAGTGGGGGTGACTCGATTGAAAATATAGTTCCTCTTTGTTGATACCTTAATCCTAGCCAATCAATATAGATACTTGACTGTTCTGATTGCATTATCTTCGGAGAGGCAGCGTGAACGTGACGAGTATCTACATTGAAATTTCGTAGTAGTGACTGCGGCAAATCAACAAGTTGTTGTACAGGGTTCCAAATGAAGATTTTTTGTCTTGGAAGCTGCAGGTGCTGGAGTAGATTCTCACAAACCTCTTTTGAGATACTGTTGGCGGGTCCACCCAAATCAATGGGTATCCTGTCAGGAATATGATGCTTTAACGTTGCTAGAACCCGTTCCCTCGGCTCCATTTCCAACAACTCCACGGTAAGACAAAAGGGAATACACAAGGTTATTGATTATTCTATTATAACAATGATTGACAAAACTTTACTATTGCTTTGGTTAGAGCTTCTGGCTGTTCAAGCTGGATTGAATGACCTGTTTGACCAATCACTTCTAGTACAGCATTTGGGATATGAGCGACAAAATAGTCGCCTATGTGAGTTGGAAAGATGCTATCATTTGCTCCTTGAATAATGAGAGTGGGCATCTTTATCTCATCAAGCCGGGATTCAACATTAAACCGTAAAGCTGCACTAGCTACATAGCCATGGCTAATCTGATTTTTGACTACCTGTTTTTCATTAGCCCATAGTAGTTTCATTGTTTCTGGATTACTTCGTATCTTTTGAGGATTGTAGAATAGGACATCTATTTGTTTGTCGACCTTCTCCTTCAGGGGTAATCCAAATCCAGCCTGGCTCTCTACAAGCCAAGCTTCAACAGTTTCCACACCCACTTTTGGACCAGTGCAAATGAGCACAAGTGCCTTGAGTCGTTCTGGGGTGTCAAGAGCCATCTGTTGAGCGACAAAACCGCCAAGACTGTGCCCAGCTACAATGCACTTTTCGATTTTCAATTCGTCCAAAATACCTACAAGATCTTGAGATAACATATCGATGGTATAGTGGATATTTGGTTTATCGGATCTCCCATGCCCACGCATCTCTGGAAGAATTAAGCGAAATTTCTTCCGTAGAAGGGGACGTAGGTACTGCCACATTGGGAGGAAGCTTGAGAAACCATGGATGAGTAATAGATTTTCTCCATGTCCATCGATTTCATAATATATCTTGTATTCTCCCACTTTGACGTACGGCACAGAATCCACCAAATATCCCCTATTGAATATTAAGGTCTAATGTGTCTTTCGTTTCATGCCAATTGCTAGCTGTAATTTCAATCGCCAATATGCCATTTGAGTTCTATCAAAACTAGTAAACCTAATAATGCTAAATTTCCAATCAATACCTAGAGGGGTTCATAAAAACATGGAAATGTTAGCTGAATTAATTCTTAAGATTGGAGGTCTTAAGCTGGACAATCTACTATCGTTTGGGTATTTTGCAAACGGCACATATGTTTTCACAATGCCATTTATTATAATTTTCATTCTCATCATATTATTGATGGTATGCATCATTTATGCTGCCATTCAAGGAGCCTCATCAAGTTCAAGACCTAGCGCTTATGCACGAGCTAGTCCCAAGGATGATTGGACTCCCATAGAACTTGCCAGTGAACAACGACAATGGGTATCCTCCAAGCATCAAGTGACAGTGATTGTGTGCACCTGCGGAAAATGGAATGACCCAAGACAACCCGTGTGCTGGAGCTGCAATGCCTCTCTTAAATCCTCTGAAAAATCCTTACAGACCTTTAAATTTGAAACAGCACCACAGTGTGCCGTATGTGGTTATTGGGTTTACCCTGGTGAACAAGTAATGCTCTGTCCAGCCTGCCAAGCTCAGGGTCACAGCACCCACATGCTAGAATACATTAAAGCTAAGGGAGCTTGTCCAGTTTGTGAACAAAGGATTAGATATACCCAGTTACTTCAAGCAAAAAGCTTCATCACTTAGTAATCGCTAAGGCATATTCTGATGTCTCTAATTGTTAGATATAGTTTTAGTGTACAAAGAAGGCAAAGGAAGATTTTCCGATTAATTGCGTTAAAGGAAATAGGTGCGTGGTAATCTGGTTATCCTCCTTGCCCCTCTTTTTGTTATAATAACATCATCTTCTATGCGAACGCCGCCAATTCGCTTGTAATATAGGCCAGGTTCTATTGCAATAGCAGCGTTCTCGCGCAGAGGATAAGGTAGAGGCGAAAGGAAGGGAAGTTCATGAACATCTAGTCCAATACCATGCCCAAGTCCATGTAGCATGCCTTCTTTGATTTCTGGATTTCGATTGGCAGAGGGATATCCATCACGCTCAAAGGAATCTGACATAGTATTTACCATTTCTTCCGTAGTGCCGCCTATACGAATTGAGTCTATGACTGCATCAAGTGCTGATTCCACAGCTTCAAACATCTTCTGCAATTTGGATGATACGTTTCCTCTAACGATTGTTCGCGTAATATCAGCATGAAATCGTTCTTCAAGGCGTCGTGGGTAGATATCCACTATAATGGGTTCATTGGCTCTGAGTCTATCTTCTCGTTGACCAAGATAATGAAAATCTGCTCCCCGAATGCCCCCAGCTACTATTGATTCCTGACTATTCTCGGAATCATTATCTACAAGTGAATGCTCAATTAGGTGCTTTATATTTCCTACAGTAATTGGAACGCCATTATGTAAGAGGACATTATTAGATCCAACTTTTGCATTCTGGAAAAATTCAATAACACGCTCAAATGTTGCTTCTGTTGCACGACTCGCCTTTTGGATGGCTTGTAGTTCTTTTACGCTCTTTGTTTCACGAGCCTGCAGGAATAAGTCCTGTACTGGTTTTGCTATCAGCCCGGAATTGTTCAATTCAATAACTGCAACTGCATCAGTGTTGCGAGGAATACCCACGACACTATTTGATGGAATTAATTTCCTAGCAATATTATTTATGATGAGCTGGTCTAGCTCTTCCCGTGATAGACGATCACGAACTGCTTGTTCCCAAATTGGGCTTACAGTGTAAAAATTCTTCATGGGAGAATGTCTCTGTGCCCGTTCACACACTAAATCTGTTGCAGCAAGTATTGGAGGCTGACCTGCAACTTTTACATAATATGCTTTATCCACTGCAAGAAATTTTGTTACATAAAATAAATCAGTGTTATGAATGCTAAGACCTTCAAGGAAGAGAGCATCGCATCCATATTCTGCCATTAAATCATCTAAATCTTCAAGCATGGCAGCACATCCCTAATTCCCTCTTCTTGCAGTCTTTTGAAAAGAAAAGGTTTTGCCACCGATAATTAAGCAACGATTTTACCTGAATGAGAACAGCCCAATCCGAAGTAAAGCACTTCTGCCTGCTATGTACGAATTTATAAGTAGCGACTGTAAAATTTGATTACGGTTTTTCATGTCAGGGGTGCTTTGTCATGAATACTGACCGTGTTTTCAAATATATCGATCAGAATATTGACACCCATATCCGTAAAGTGCAGGAACTAATCCAGCAGCCATCAATTTCATCTGAGAATCTAGGAGTTCGAGACTGCGCAGAGCTTGTATGCCGATACTTTGGAGAATTGGGGTGTCAGCGAGCAGAGCTGGTTGAAACTTCAGGCTATCCAGTTGTTCTTGGCGAGTATAATGCTAACGCTGACAAAACGGTCCTTGTTTACATGATGTATGATACTCAACCAGTCGATGATCCAGGATGGACTGTTCCACCCCTAGAGGCACGACTCGTTGATGTTAAACCCTTCAAGCGGTGTATAGTGGCAAGAGGTGCTTACAATTCTAAGGGACCTATGAGAGCGTTTCTGAATGCTTGTGAAGCCATTCGTGCAGTTTCTGAAGAATTTCCAGTAAATCTATTACTTGTCGCAGAGGGTGAGGAGGAGCTGGGAAGCCGTCACTTGCCAGAGTTTCTCAAGAAAGAGAAAAAGACAATTAAAAATGCTGACTGTGCATTCTTCCCAGATGTTGAACAGGACCAAAATGGGAAGATAACAACTTTCCTCGGCGTTAAGGGCATAGTATACTTCGAACTCGAGGTCGATGGCAACTCGTGGGGCTATGGACCCACAATGTTTGACATCCATGGTAGCAACAAGGCATGGATTGATAGCCCAACATGGCGCCTTATCAATGCCCTCTCCACAATGACGACACCAGATGGAAATCATGTGCTCATTGATGGTTTATATGATAACGTAGCCCCAATCACCTCAGAGGATCAGGAACTCCTCGATAAGTTGAACCAGACCTTCGATGAAAAGGCAACCAAGAGCTTAATGAAAGTTGATCGATTCATTGATGACCTGCATGGACGAGAAGCGTTAATCAAGTACATGTTCGAACCATCTCTCAACATTAATGGAATTTGGTCTGGTTACACAGGTCCTGGCAGCAAAACTGTATTGCCGTGGAAGGCTACTGCGAAGGTGGATGTTCGGTTAATCCCCAACATGAAGGTGGATGATGTACTACCAATAATTCGTCAACACTTGGACGCGCATGGCTTCAAGGAGATACGAATTGTAAATCTTGAAGAAGGCTATGGCTGGGCAAAAATGAGTCCTAAGCATCCGGTCGTTCAAGCAATTCTCCAGACCTACCAAGATTTTGGTCACGAGCCAGAGATATGGCCATCTAGTGCAGGAAGTTTACCCTTCTCAATGTTAGCTCAAAATCCCTTTAACCTTCCATTCGCTATAGGAGGTCTGGGTCATGGGGCGGGGGCTCACGCACCTAATGAATACATCGTTATCGATGAAGGTGGACCAACAGCTGGTCTAGCTACCTTAGAAAAATCGTTCATCGTCATTTTGAATCGACTGAGCCAGATATAGACTTGCCAAAGTGCAACATGTATAACTTAGTGTCTTTATGAAAAAACACTCAGTTCTGGCGAGAATAACCTTGTCAGCTTTTATGAGCTGTTTTTCTCCAGACTCACTTATTTTAGGATGATGGAAAACATAGTCTTTATTTTATGAAGTGGAAGGGTATTATCATTGAATAAAGTAAGGTCAGGATGCTCTTAACATGCAAATCATGCCAAATTCCCAGTTTAATAATGAGGTAGTTACTCGTTTTCTTTCAAAGAATATACGTCATCAGGGATTCATAAGGAGACAACCACTCGAATCACTTACAGTTCATCCATTAGTTTGGCGACCATTTCTTCGTGTCCGTTGGCAGTGTAGAACCAGTAAACCTCCCTATGTTCGTACTCAACATTCTCTGCTTGATGAGCAAACTGCGCCCATAGTATCGGACTTTAATGAACGCCTTCTCCTATGGCGTCCTCGCATTGCAACTTTAGAACCGGTAACTATGTCTGGTAAGCCAGAACATTCTATTAAAGAAACTATTATAGAAAAGGATAAGCTTCAAGCTGTCATTGATGACCTCATTCAACAGCGGACTGCTGCACAACAGGTTATGGAGTATATCAATCCCAAAATGCGACGATTACAAGCTGACCCTATGTCAGCTCTAGGATCTGTTTTACCAAGGAAGCTTATTAGGGGTAGAAGCGAGCAAGAGTTGATTGAGGAATATCAGAAAACCCAAAGTATCGTGCTTGCCACCTCTATTGTAACTAACTGTGCTCAGGAAGATTCTATCGAGCAAGGTGTCCTAGAGGAACGAGTAGCCATTGGCACAATGATGGCGGAGTACCGTGATTTGGAGACCAAAGCACTTCGACTAATTTTTCTAGAAACAGCCAATGTAAAATCATTATCAGAAGCCTTGTTCGCAGGTCGTGCACTAACTCGCCTTTGTTGGCTTAATGGCAAGTGCCAAAAAATGCTACAAACCGTTTTTGACTCTACCGATGACCATTTTCATAAGCTTTAAAGCTTTCAAAGACCAATTTTGCTCGCCAATTGGGAGGGACTAATCCTTTCCAATTCGGAGGACAAAGGAAAAATGTTAAAGGCAAAAATGCTCGGACTACTCCTTTTGTCGATGCTAGGATTGCTATGTTTCTCTGGTATACCAGTTATGGCTCAGGTTGATGCAAAGCCTGACTTGACATTCGATTTATGGGTACTTTCTTGGGATGACATCAGCGTTGACACTGGAGCTGGTCTTAAGCTACAAATGGAGCCCATCGGAATCAAGTTCAACGTCATTATGATGGACGATGACCCAATGTACGAAGGCATCTATCAAGAGCCACGTCAGTTCGTTATGTACGAGATGAGCCAAGGCTACGGAAGTGTACCTGACCACGTTTGGTGGCGGTTACACTCAGATAACATCATTGACTGGGGAGATAACCACTTTGGTCTCGACAATGCCACAATGGATGCCGCTCTTAATGAATTCTTAGGAGCCACTCCAGCAACAGCTGCAGAAAAAGCTCGAATTGTACAGTTATATGCCAAACAGAATATTGCGTACATCCCACTTTTCCTCTCAGATGACACTCATGCTATCCGCAACGAATGGACCAACTACACCTTGAAACCTGGCGGAGTCTTCACCGCATTCAACCCAGAAACTATGATTTTCATGTACGACACAGGCTTGCCAGGCACAATGTTATTCGTGATGGCTTATCCATCAGACATTGGCGAACTGAACCCTATGTTTTATCGCAGCGAACGATCTCACTGGTATGACATGCTTGTTTATGACACACTCATCTCGTATGATGAGAATCTCGACCCCTATCCATGGCTTGCTGAATCTTTCAATGTAAATGCAGCTGGTACACAGGTCAACTTCACTATTCGAACAGGTGTTAAGTGGCACGATGGGGCGGATCTAACACCCTCAGATGTAAACTTCACTATGTACTATTACAAGAACGCACCAGAAGATGCGATTTCTTGGTCCTTCATGCAACACATTACATCTACGGCTATCGATGGTCAAACAGTTGTAATCAACTTGGATGAACCAAATGTTTTCGCACTTCAGACTCTAGGCGAACTCTACATTCTACCTGAGCACATACGTAGTGGCATACCCGCTGATGACGCACGTTGGGACGATCACACCAATGTAACTGCCCAAACCGGTTCTGGACCCTTCAAATATGTAGTTCGTGTTCCTGATGAATATACTACACTCGATAAATTTGCAAATTGGTGGGGTGCATCCAACCCTGCTGTTGGTCAGCTCCCCAATATTGATCAGGTGCGGATTGATGTAATTGATTCACAGGATGCGCGTATTCTTGCAATGCGTGCTGGTGATGCTGACTCTGAACGTTACGAAGTCTTCGGAGCATATGTGCAAACGGTATTAAATGCCCCCGAACTCGACCTCGTCACTGGCTTAACATCTCAATGGGACTATCTCTTAGGATTCAACATTACAACCGCAGTCTCAGGATTTCCAGGTAAGGGCATCGCAGACATTAATGTTCGCAGAGCGATGTGCTATGCCATTAACCGTCAGCAACTTATCAACATTGGACGACTGGGCTTTGGGACACCTACCAACAGTGTTATCCCTGCAGAGTTCTTCCCATCCTACTACCACTCTGATGGTGTTTTCTATTCATACAATACAACTATTGCTAACGCTATCTTGGATGCCGCTGGATACCTTGACATCGATGGTGATGGAGTACGAGAGTTCCCAGGCGCTACGCTACCACCA
>JABXGU010000781.1 GCA_016550415.1 archaeon
GTGATATTTAGGTAAGTGCCTCCGAGGAAATAGCCACAGACGCTGTGTTCCATTCCAATTATTGTATTTAGTGTATCAGTGATTTCAATCTCGTTTTTCGTTGATTTAGGTGTTTGACGAATTGCTTCAAAGACTGTGTCATCAAAGATGTAGGAACCGCAGCCTAGAATATTGTTAGTAATAACAGTGGGCTTCTCGATAAGATGTCTGACAAGGTTCGTTTCAGGGTCAATATCTACAGAATAGTTGCGTTTGATTAGCTCTTCATTATCAACTCTTATGAGACCAATAGCGGCAGAACATATGTTGCAATCAAAGCTTTCAATGAAGCTTGTGTGATTTGAGCCTAGATAGAGTTCATCACCAAGATAAACTGCAAAGGGGGGTTTTACATTCCCTTCTGTTAAGCCAACTGCGTGTCCGATACCTACAGGTCGAGGCTGAACAACATATTCAATGGATAGCCTCCAATCAGTTCCATCTCCAAAATAATCCTTCACAACGTTGGATTTTGGACCTACTATGATGATGATTTTTGTGATACCTGCTCTTTTGCATCGTTCCAAAACATAGGCGAGAATTGGTTTTCCGAGTACTTGGATCATTGGTTTGGGCACTTTTACGGAATATGGTTTGATTCGTTTGCCCTCGCCTGCTGCGGGAATGACAGCATAATGTATTGGCATGACATCACGCCCAACATCTTAGGCAACTTAAAGCCTTGTTGGTTATTAATCCTCACCATTTGGTTTTAGGTTATTCATTTTATGTTGAGTAGGGCTAGGTTTTTTAGCCTAGAGAAAAGCAGTGGAGCTACTATCAATAGTCATCCTCTACAAGGTGTTTGATACTATGCGATCTCGAATCTATTATCTCGTTGCATTTGTCAGTCTTGTACTCATAATAATTTGGCTTCATATTGCACTCCTTGCGGAGGGTGGACTTCTAGCTATTGCTAATGTATTATTAACTGCTAACTTATTCTGGCTTATTCCAGCCTTCGGTCTCTTTGGCGCATCCTATATTTTACGTGCTATTCGCTGGTGGCTGTTGCTACGCCCATTTAATACCAAGGGGAATCCTGCTAATCTCTTCCCCATACTTGTGGGCGGCATATTTCTGACATATGTTGTTCCATTACGGGCTGGTGATATCGCCACTCCCTATTGGTTACGTGAGACAAAGGATACACGTTTTACAGCAGGATTGTCCTCAATTTTACTTGCTCGATTGCTTGACTTTGCCAGTCTTACATTAATTGTAGTTATTTTTGCAGCCCTTATCTTTGGTTCAATAACTGGAGTAATGGAATACCTAATTGTTGGAATAATTATCGCGGCAGTCTTTGCTATTTTCTTTCTTCTGATAAGGAATGAGAGATTTGTTGGTTTCCTAGCTGGTCTGCTTGGCCGCCTCTTCAAACCTTCCAAGAAGCTTAGTGAAGGCGTATCGAATTTTGTTGAGAATTTCGCTAATGACACACGAGAAGTCATTGGAAATAGAAATACTGGGTTTGCCTTCCTTCTTAGTATACCACTTTGGGTTTTGGAGACTGCTAAACTTGCCTTCCTAGCCCTTGCTTTTGGCGTTAATCTTGATCTTCTCAGATCCTGTTTTGTTGCGTCAATCAGTTATATGGGTGGTCATGCTTCAGGCATCTTCATCCCAGCTGGTATAGGGATTTTCATCTTTCAGGCTATTACATTGACTATTA
>JABXGU010000782.1 GCA_016550415.1 archaeon
CTAATCTCAGCCATCATTCTATTCTACGCATTCGATATAGTCTTTGATATCCTAACAATTTCATTTGCTTTCCTGGCATTCACATTCCGCTTCCTCAAATACGTCATTGTAGGCTTCTTTGGTGCCTTCTTGATTCCTCTCATCTTCAAATCCATTGGAAAATGAAATACATGATCTGCTAGCTTTGAGAAACTTCAAGGCGCTAATGCATAAGCTAGGGAACTCTGAAGTTGACTCCGATGAAAATTTCGCTGAACATTTCCTTTTTTGCTTTGCAAATTGGACAGATATGGGGTGGTTCATCACGGAAGCAGACATAACCGCATTGTTGACAAAACCATAGCTTCGAACTCGAATCTGAAGCTTTAATTTCAGAGGCAGGCGTAGTATCAGTTGTTTTTGCTGTTTTTACTTTTGGCTCTTCAAAATATGCTTTTTCCTGTTTAGACAATGGTCTTCTTTCTGGTATGGGATTTATTTCCAGTTTGCCCTCAGCAACATCATTTCGTACATAAAGTGCACAATAGCAGAAGCCAAACTCCTCAACATCAGGGTCACGATAATAACAAGGACAGATAATGTCACGGTCTAGCTCAAGGTGACCAGTTGCCAGTCTACAGGGACATGAAGGGTAACCATATCGTTCCTCATTTTCCTTCAAACCTGTTAAAAGATTATGAAGGAAATCTGGGTCAGGATTCAAATAGTAACCGTGGGTTTTTGCGTCACTCTCTGCCCTGCGACGAACTTGTTCTAACGATGTCATAATCCCAGAACCTCTTCAATCTCCTTTTTACGAAATCCAGTAATCAATATTTTATCATCAATGATAATTGTTGGGAAACTAAGGCGACCTCCCCTGCGTCTGATATCTTGATGAATTTTCTCTCGATCTTTCTTACTGCACAGGTCTACGTCAATGTACTCATGTTCGACGCTGTGATCCTTCATGAATTGCTTGGTCATCTTACACCATCCACAAGTCGAAATGGTATACATAAGTACATTGTGATTCTTTCTTTGTCCCTCAACTTTGACAAGGTCCATTTTACAAACTCCTTTTGAGTTTCAAAATTCAAGTTAATTTTAAACCTTTTTGAATTACTGCAGATACTCAGCTAAATCAAAAAGTCAAAGTTAAAATGATAGCTTTTTTAGAATTCATAGGTGTTTGCGGATTTGTCAAGTCTTTTCAGATTTGTTATATCGAGAGCATTGATATTTACTGCAATTCTAATTGCCATTTCATACATCATTAGTATATTTACACCTCAACCACTCCCGATGTTCCTTCAATGTAGTTCATCTCGTCTGATGAAACAGATTAGGGGATGAGAAAAGCCCAGAAGAATGCAAGTAATGCTACAGCAATTGTTACCGTGAGCGCGATGGGAACCGCGTATCGAAGTACTCGCCCTTCGATACCTTGTTGGTCAATAACAGCTGCAGCGTTTTGTAGTTTAGCAGGGGAGAGGACACTGGCAAGTCCGCCGCCGATACCGCTGCTTGCACCAACCACGAGAGGATTAGCTCCAATAAGTTCTGAGGTGAGTTGGTGATAGGGCTGGAACATCGTGATTGAGGAGGTTTCGCTGCCGCTTACGAAGCCGCCTAAAAGTCCAAGAAATGCTGCTGTGATGGGATATAGCGGTCCAAAGGTTCCTGATGTTACATGAGCCAACACGTATACCATGTTCCATTCTGGGTGGGGATGAGTTGGATCGGAGGGTAGAATCCAAGAACCATCAGTTGCTAGGATGCTGCCTGAATAGATGATGATGAATGCGAGAGCAAAGAAGATGGCAGCAGATACAAAGGGTCGCCAAGTACGATGTGCCCATGTTTTGAATGTGTCTTTCAGGATAGGACGGGAGTGTGGAAGGAATGGGATGGCAAGAAGTGTGGCAATTAACACCCAGAAATATGCGTTCCAAAATACACGTGTTCTGATTTGGATGCGTCCAATTATTATTGGAAATGTTAGTTGACGAAATAGCAGATCATATACAATGGGAATTAGGTTGGTGGCGAAGCAGAAAATTATGAGGATAATCCATGGGCTTAGAGCTCGAATGAGACTCATTGATTGTATGATGGGCTGATCTTCTTCTGTAAGCATGCTACGGTCAATAAGAGGAAGCCCTCGTAACTTCGCATATGCTAGCATTACTCCAATAACAGCGAGACCTGCAAATACATTGGTCAGCGGAGTGAATCCGACCCAGGGTAAATTGCAGAGAATACATACACCACCTGCTGTTATGCCAGCTAATATTGCGAGTGCTAAGGCTTCTCGGTTAAATAGAAGTTTTCTTCCTCCTGCAATCCAGAGCATCGCAAGTGCAATGCCTGTGGCAACTACTGGCATGAAAATTGAGAATATGTGTCCGGACATATAGAATGGTTCTGCACCCGGATAATGTGTGCTCCAATAGGTTGGATCCACCAAGCCCACAGTATCAGCAAACACCAATGCTGGAATACCTAGAAGCGCGTATGTAGTGAGTGGGTCATAGCCAATTGCTGGCAAGGCGACTGCTACAAGGGGAGAATAACCCATAGCAAGCATAACAGGTGGGAGCATGCTAACCGGTGTTGCTCCCAGCCCAACAAGGAATAATCCAAGTCCTACATTGATTAACATTATTTGCATTGGCTTATTACCTGAGCCAAGAGTTTTGAAAAAAACAGTGATTCGGGCTAAGGAGCCTGATCGCACCATATAGGTTATCATCAGGATTGATGTAACAACCATTAGTGAAATGGGAAATGATGCAATAATCCCTCCTATACTAGCTAATATGGCAAGTAGTGGATTAGTTCCAAAGCATAGAATTGCGATGACTATTCCGACAACAAAAGCTACGATTCCAGTCTTGTCAGCAGACCAGCGTCGACCTGCCAGCAAGTAGAAAGCAATAATAATTGGTAGAAGTATGAAAAAGCATCCTAGCAGGGGATTCGCCGCTATAATGTCTTGGAAAATAGGAACACATCCTAGCAGGGTTATTATCGGAAATACTCTATTCTTGCATATATTCTTCCCATAAGGCTTTTCAAAAGGGGACAAATGTCAGAAAGAAAATGCTAAGGGTTATGAGAATAAGACCTGCTAGAAGCATGATAGGACCGCTTCGAACCTGTTCACGTTCGCGGCTATGAAAGTGTTGGCGAGTGTCTCGGGTAACAGCTGGGTTTGTAGTATATCTGACTGTAGCGAATTTCTCAGTCAACCCGATGCTAAGGACGCCTGCAAAGAATATCAGGAGTATTCCTTCGATTAGTAAGTACAAACCCCAACGTGCAGATAAGGGCACCACTAACATACCTTGGATAAATTCCTCTCTTAATAATATGCCAAGAAAGTAAGGAGATAACGCCAAGAAGAGACCTATGCAAAGGAAAACAAAAAAGACTGTGATAAACCGCTTGAAATGAAGTCCCCATCTAAACAATACTTTTCTCCTGTTAAAAGGCAAAGAATCTTTCAATTTAAATCTGTGGGAGATGGAGGAGCCCAGAAGACCATGCTCAATACTAAATTTCCGCAAAGAAAAAAAGGAGCAGTAACTCCTGTTGCCTTCAATTAACCATTACTTCTGAAGGTTCTTGTCTATGACTGAGAAATTTGATATAATTGTGGTTGGTGCTGGGATTCTTGGCGTTGCATCAGCTTATTACCTCCAGAAAAATAATCCTAAGAAAACTATTCTCTTGGTTGATAGTCAACCCGATGCAGGACAGGCTAACACAGCCATGAGTGCTGCTGCAATCCGAAACATGTTCTCCTCATCTACAAACCAGCTTCTCACAGATACCAGCATCGCATTTTTCCGACACATCCAAGAAGACCTAAAATTCAATCTCACCCTACAGTTTTGCGGATATCTCTGGCTTCTCAGCAAAGGCCAATACAAGGAGCCTTCAGTTCAAACATGGATGAAACGTATGGAACAAGCTGATATTCCGTTCCAAACCCTTGAAGCCGCTGAACTACAAAAACGGATTCCTGGGCTGGTCACTGACTTTGGTGATGATGAAGAAGCAGCCTTGATGCACCTGAAAAACATTGACTATGCTCTTTTTGGATCAGAATGTGGCGTCCTTGACCCCAGTCTCTTAGTCCAATTCTATAAACAGGAATTCATCAAACTCTCTAGCGTGAAACCTCGCTTTAGCCTGCCAGTTACAAACCTCCTATTGGAGGCTCAACCACCACTAGGCTTACCTGGTGAACCCCATGTATGGCAAGACAAACATATAACTGGCATTAAGACTCCCCAAGGCGATATTCACGCAGAAAAAATCATCATAGCTACTGGTCCCTGGACCAACACCTTACTGGACCCCGTTGGAATTCCAAGCCATATTAAAGCCAAGAAACGCCAACTCTTCATTGTGGCTACCAGTGATAATCCCCAATTGGAAGCTCTTCTCTTTACAAAAGGTTTCAGTGACGAAGGCTTCATACCATTCACCATCCTTCCCTCCGGTGGTGTTTATGTGCGTGGGGTACCGGA
>JABXGU010000783.1 GCA_016550415.1 archaeon
ATAATCTGTTGACCTTGCAGCTGTGATGCCTCCAGTACTTCCTTCGTATGTTGTAACGTCTGAGCAATCTTTGCAGCACGGACTTTTTGGTTATCCTCTTCGGTAATGATGCGGTCCAGTGGAACCACGAAATCTGGTTTAATCAAAGCGGCAACTTCGATAAGATCTCTATTAGAGAATAGGTCAAGGAGTGGGGCAAAATCTGGCAAGGCTAGTTCAAAGGCACCTGAATCCAATAGTATCTTGAAACGCTTTGGAAGCTGCATGTATTCACGGAGGCTCTTCCTCTCTTGATGAAGGGCTTTGTGCAAGGGTGAGCCATGCAAAATGTGAAAGTGAACTTCTAATGCGATTAGCAAGAGATGTGAATATTTCCAATGGCGTAACACTTGTGAATGCCAGAGAGGAGAGGCAGAAGCAATGCGATGCTTCAAAAACAATTCCAAATAACCCACCAAACCCACTCTACAACCTAGAATCTAGGTTATAAACCGCACAAAAGGAAATCTGACTATTCAGCTACAATATCTTCTTCATTTGTAGACTCGTGCAACTGGTTTGATGACTTTTATAAGAAGAAAGGACCAACCAGAAATAAGTGGTGTTATTCTTGGGGAAAGCTGATTCGGTTTTCGAAGTTATTGGTCCAATCATGATCGGTCCTTCCTCTTCTCATACAGCAGCCGCAGTTAGGATTGGCCAAATCAGTCGAGCCCTCCTTGGAGAAGCAGTTACGAAAGCAGTCATACAACTACATGGCTCCTATGCGTTGACAGGGAAAGGACATGGAAGCGACAAGGCTTTGGTGGCTGGACTGCTAGGTTTTGATGTGGCAGATGAGCGAATTCGTGACGCTTTCAAATATGCTGAGGAAGCCGGGATGACAGTAAAGTTTCGAAATGTTGATTTGGGAGATGAATATCACCCAAATACCGTCCGTCTTCTCATAGAAGGAAAGAGCGGCGCTCATTTCGAAATAACCGCTGTGTCCGTTGGAGGCGGCAACATCAGCATAAGCGAAATTAATGGACTCCCTATCCAGTTGTCAGGTGAATATCACACTCTAATTACAATCCATAAAGACCAGCCTGGAATCGTTGCTCGAGCAACAGCTGTCATAGCCAATCACAAGGTCAATATTTCAACCATGAATGTTGCTCGCCAACGACGTGGTGGTCTAGCTGCCATGGCAATCGAAATGGATCAGCCGCTACCCCCAGAAGCTCTCCGGGAGCTAGAGGACCGGGCTCAAATAGTTCGACTTATTCCTCCCATCTACTAATTTCTTCATGAGAATTATGATAATGTTATGAGGTGTATCTTCATTGGAATACCAAACCCTTAATGAATTAATCAAGCTTGCTTCTAGGAATAAGAAGAGAATTGGTGAAATAGTTCTAGCCGAAGAAGCTTCACAGGAAGGCGAGTCTCCTGATACTATTCGGGGACAAATGGTTATCTCCTGGCAGGTCATGCTGCAAGCCATTCAACGCGGAATTACTGAGGATATAAAATCAGTTAGCGGTCTCAGTGGTGGTGATGGAAAACAGGTTTCACAGGTAGCCCCCAAATATCTTAGCAGACCAGTTGCTGAAGCCGCTGCTAAAGCCCTTGGAGTAGCTGAAGTAAATGCAAGCATGGGAAAAATCGTGGCATGCCCCACAGCAGGGAGCTGTGGTATTGTTCCAGCTGCCTTGACTCTTGCTAAGGAGAAGCTGAATTTATCTGATGAAGATATAATCATCTCTCTTTTCACAGCTGCTGGGATTGGCATTGTATGCTCAATTAATGCCTCCATTTCTGGTGCTGAAGGCGGATGTCAAGCTGAATGCGGTGTTGCAGCTGCTATGGCTGCAGGAGCCCTAACTGAACTAGCGGGTGGGTCCCCTACGATGGTGGGACACGCAGTTGCTCTCTGCCTAAGTAATATGCTAGGACTGGTATGTGATCCCGTAGCTGGTCTTGTGGAGATTCCATGTATTCTCCGTAATGCAGGAGCTTTAATGCAAGCCTTACTGGCTGCAGAACTAGCTCTTGCAGGTGTAAAGAGTCGGATTCCTCCCGATGAAGTAATAGACGCCATGCGTGAAGTAGGAGAGGCACTTCCCGAGAGTCTTCGCGAAACCGCTCAAGGAGGATTAGCCAACACTCCAACCGCTAAACGTATTCAACGCAAACTCTCTTGAACTATATTGATTTAAGTAACTCAAAACACCAATAGTCCTAACACAAACTATTTAGTTTCGTTTTAAGTCAAATACAAAGAACTATCGAGATTACACGGGAGGAAATTATTTGCGTATTCAATTATGGCTTGCAAAACACGGTTTCAAACTAACAACAATACTTGTCGCGGTGGCAGTATGCTCCTTATTACTGGGTTCTGTCGTTGTCAGAGCCCAAGGCAGCGAATATTTCCAAAACGATGACATGAAGGCACAAATTGTTGTCAACGGTGTAAGCTTAAAGGCTGCTAATGTTCCATCTAACGCTATTCCAATAAATATCTCTGAACCAGTAGTCTTCGAATTCACATATAATGTAACTTCTCCAACAGATGTACGCTTGGTCCGATTAGAACTAACCGTTTTCTTCACTGACGTAGCTATCTTCACCTACCCTGTGACAGAACCGTATGGCCCAGGAGGATTGCTAGTACCTGCAGGTTCTTCCAACTCTACTACTGGTGTGCTGGATCTGCAGCCACTTCTTGAAATGGCAGGCATACAGCTTGCGACCGGTGTATATCGGATATCTGCGAACCTTTTCTACCACCTTGAGGGATCAACAGAGGAAAGAGCTATTGGAACAGACTTTCCCACTCCTTCTCCTGTTTACTTCCGCATTCTAGGTAATCCTCTTTTGTCTGCTGTTGGAGTAGCTGCTGTTGCAGGTGCTGCTATCGTTGGAGTATCCACAGCATCATCAATCATAGGCTTCATTGGCTCAGGAAGCGCTATCAGCCAGATTAGTCAATTAGCCAATCTGGGGAGTGGAAGTTTTGGTGACTGGACTGAATTAGTTAAAACTGGTTGGCGTATGCGCTCCATTCGAAAGAAAGCGAAGGATCTTCTCGCTTTGCCTAACTTGGCTGTTCTTGCTGGTACTGCTATTCTCGCTGGACTTGCTGGTGCGGTCGCCGGTCATGCTGTAGCAGAGGCAACAATGGATGAAAAAGAAAAGAAAATGATTTTAGATGGAGTCAGAGAACGTGCCCTTGCAGCATGGGCAGGTGTTCGTTGTCCAAGGTGTGACGCTAAGTGGACTGAACCAGAAACGCCTTGTCCCAAGGGTAAGTGTGGTATTGATTGGGAAACTGGGCGAAAGGAATTTGCTGACAAAATGGTCGAGCTTGCCGAAAAAGCCCTTCCAATTATTGCGAAGAAAGAAACTCTAGATGTCAGAAGCCTTGCTAAAAAGCTCAAAACCAGTGACTATTATGCCGGTCTTCTCGGTACAATGCTCACAGATCTTGGTGCAACTAAAATAGCCAAGGTAAAAACACCGATGAAGAGTCTAGCCATTAACGGTGCCTCCATAGCCTTGGTTACTCTGACATGGACCCAACTCCTTGGATATACCGCAATGGGTCTTATTGGATGGATTGCAATTATCAGCGCTGGTGCTACAATCTGTTTCTTCATCGCACTCACAATTTCAAGAATTGCCCAGGGCAAACGTATCCAGAAACTCCAAGAAGAGCGCACAGCAAAACAAAAAGCTAAACGTAAGACCAAAGCTGATGAAAAGCAGCCATCCCCAAAGACTGAAACAACAGAGTCATCCGAAGAAGCTGATGAAAGCGAGGAGAGTGTAGACGCCGCTTAGGAATCTCTCTCCTCATTCTCTCCTTTTTTTCTCTCTTCATCCTGAATTAGATGAATCAATCTCCTTACTTATCGAGTAAGGGGATTATACAAATGAAAATCAGAGGCATGCGACCTAGATTTCGATATCCATGCGGCTCATTTGGTGGAACATAAAGGAACATATCTTTCTGAACAGAAACTTCCTGTTCCTCATTAAAGGCAATACCTTCCCCGTCTAATATGTAGATTTCATGTTCTTCTACATGATGATGTAATGGTATTTCGCCACCTGGTTTGACCACGAATCGCCGCATCGCAAAGTTGCGTGCTCCATTATCCCGATTAATTAGCCACCTAACTGTAGTGCCGGTCGTTCCATACTTTGTCACAATTTCTTCTTTCCTATCATTATATTTACCAATAATCATATAGTAAAACCGCCTTGCGTAGGTTTCAAGATATTCAATTGTGTCATCCTCTTAGCAATTAGCTAAAAAAGCCTCTCTGTTATATTAAGAGAGAAAATTTAATTGG
>JABXGU010000784.1 GCA_016550415.1 archaeon
CACCCGAAGAACGCCAAACAACTTCACTCATAATGTGACACTCCGAGGATTCTGTACAATCTTATCGTTCTGTCTTTGCTCATATTTATTTGTACATTGGTTTCTATAACAATGAAACACTTTTTACAGTTGAAACGAGTATCTGTGGAAAAGGTGGTCGCTGATGACAAATCGTGTTGCCATTATTGGTATCGGTCAAAGTAGTTTTGGAAAACGACCAGATGCGTCAATACATGATTTGACGTTTGAAGCATTTCATGAAGCCGTAGAGGATACGAAGAATCTTGAGCGAAATGAGATTGATGCTTCTATAATTGCAGCTTCATCAGGTTATGATAAACAGAGATCCCCTGCAGCTGTAATTGCGGGGTATTTAGAGTTGAATCCTCAACCGACCTTTCTCACTGAGGCCGCCTGTGCATCCAGCACTGTTGCTCTTCGAACTGCATGGTCGTTTGTAAAATCTGGCCTTCATGATGTAGTTGCTGTGATTGGTTATCAGAAAATGACTGATATGACTTCAGAAGCAATTCAAGAAGTCATGGGTCGAGCAGGGGATGTTATGTTTGAATCACCCTTTGGCACCAGCATGCCAGCTTATTATGCCATGTTCGCCCGAGCCCACATGGATGCGTACGGCACAACTGAAGAAGACCTTGCCAAGGTCGCTGTGAAGAATCATTATTACAGCCAGTATAATCCAAAGGCCATGTTTCAGAAAGAATTCACCTTGGAGAAAGTGATGTCCACTCGCGTAATCGCTAGCCCCTTGAAAAGCCTCGACTGCTGTGCCAACTCGGATGGTGCATCATGCATAATTGTAGCCAATGAAACCAAAGCGAAGAAGCTTGCCGAAAAACCTGTCTGGATTAAAGGGTTAGGTTTAGGTTCGACAGCAATGTCCCTTGCTAGCCGTAATCCTCCTTTCACTGGCTTTGAAAGTGCAACAGAAGCAGCCCGACAAGCCTACGCAATGGCAAATGTTAAACCTACAGATATCGATGTAGCAGAAGTTCATGACTGTTTTACAATTGCAGAACTCATTGCTTATGGAGATCTTGGATTCTGTAAACGTGAAGATAGCCCCAAAATGATTCGTGAAGAAGAAACGTATCTTGGTGGACGCATACCTGTTAACATTGATGGAGGTCTCTTATCAAAGGGACACCCTGTGGGTGCAACAGGCGGTTCACAGATTCGAACCTTGGTGCATCAACTTCGCGGCGAGGGTGGAAAAGTGCAAGTTGATGGAGCAAAAATTGCTCTTGGTCACAATGTTGGTGGCATCGGTATGTATACGAGTGTAACTATTCTGGAATCATAGTTTCGAGGTTTGAGGTGAGTAGAATGGGGTTTGAACAGTTTGGTTTTGTCAGTTATGTTTCGCAGGCAAAAATTAGTGAGTTTATTGAGCATCTGAAAAACAATCGACTAATGGGAACAAAATGCAAAAAATGTGGGAAAGTCTATTTTCCGCCCCGTGGTGATTGCACGTCGTGCCTTGGAGAGGAAATTGAGTGGGTAAAAGTTAAGGGTGCGGGCAAACTTGTAACCTACACCCAAGTCAACTTTGCACCAACGGGATTTCAAGATGACGTTCCTTATATTCTAGCACTTGGACAGCTGAACAGTGGACAATACGTTTTTGCTCGATTTGCCCGGGATGTGCCCTTGGAGCATGTGAAAATTGGAATGGAAATAAAACTAGTACCGTGCACAATCGATGAAGAACGAGTGACATACGAGTTTCAGATATCCTGATTTGACTATCGGAATTCTGGTATGACCTCAGTGGCAAAGAGCTTCAGGGTGTCCTTGAGCAATTTTGGAGGAACAAAGAAATTTACCACCATATGCTGTACACCAGCCTTTTGATAGGCTTTGATGCCTTTGATAACATCATCTGGTGTCCCAAAGAAAACTGGGGCTTTGTCAAGAACTTCATCAGGAATCTCTTTGGCCATTGCAAGTAATTTTTCAGTAACATCTGAGTTCATCACTAGATGCCAAGTCATATCAAATTCGTCTGTTATATCGTCATAGCCTAATCGATGAAGAATACGTGGTCGTGTTAGGAAATAGATTTTCGCTCCTAGTCCCACGCTTTTTCGAGCTGTCTCATATTCATCGGCTACTACTGTAAACACAAATGCAGCTGGTTCAATTGCATTAGGATCACGTTTTGCCTGCTTTGCATGAGCTCGAACAATCTGTAATTTCTCTGCATACTCATCTGGGAACATGCTAGCAGGAACCCACCCATCTCCTAACTCCCCAGCCATCTTCATGGTTTTAGGTGAATTAGCTGCAATCCAAACAGGAGGATTTGGTTCTTGGATTGGTCGTGGTTGAAGAAACGCATTATCTAGTTTGTAATACTTACCCTCATAATTGGAGACTTCTTGTGTCCACAACATTCTCA
>JABXGU010000785.1 GCA_016550415.1 archaeon
AAGGCGTAGGTGTCGTTGAAGCTCCTCGCGGGACTCTTTTCCATCATTATTGGACCAATGACGAAGGTATCCTCACCCGCGTCAACTGTATAATAGCAACAGGCCAAAACGTTCGAACCATCGAACTCGGAGTACGCGCAAAAGCCCAAGAACTCCTCCCAGAACTTCTCAAATCAACTCCTGACAACCTCGAAGCCCTAAACTCGCTTGAAGTACTCGTTAGGGCATATGATCCATGTATTAGCTGTTCAGTTCACATGATTGAGTTGATTAAGGATAACCAACATTCTTCACAAGAAAAAAGGTAGTGAGTAAGGCATCTCCTCTTTCTTTTTTTGTGTTTGGAGGAGCATTTAATATTACACAAACTGGATAACCTAGGATTAGAGGTGTATAGATTTTGACAGAGGATAAGTTAACCGTTGAAGAATGGCATAAGAAAATGGCAGTTGATTTGTTCAATTTTACTTGGAGTTTGTTGGATAAAGCGAAGCGAACTCAGGAAGAAGATGATACAATGATTCATGCAACACACGCTTCACGTTATCACTGGGGTGAACGAGTAAAACTAGGGCATGGTACAGCTGCCAATTTAGGACGTGGTGAATGGCAAATTTCCCGTGTTTACGCTGTACTTAAGCGACCTGAACAGGCACACTATCATGCTCAAAGATATCTGGACATTTGCAAGGAACATGGTATCGGTGATTGGGATCTCGCTTTTGCCTATGAAGCCTTGGCAAGAGCTGCTTCTTTAACAAAGGACACATCAACTCGTGATAAATACCTTGATTTAGCTAAAAAAGCGGCTGAACAAATCAAAGAAGAGGAAAACAGGAAACTGGTCATCAGCGATCTTGAAACAATCCCTGGTTATAAGCCCTAACAGCTTTGGGCGAAAAAAAGCAGTTTTATCTTGTTTATGCCTTATTCTTCTAGTGCTTACTACTTACTCTTAATAGTGCGGGGAAAATTTCAGTGTCCAAAGACCAGCCATTGAAGCGTCAGAAGTCTAGGGAATCTCAATCAGAACTTGCAGTCGAGATGTTACTCAGTGATGCTAAGCGTCCACTCACCACCTTTGAAGTTGCACGCATTTTTCATGAAATAGGCTGTCCAGACTCGCCGACCCGGCTTCTCAGCAAGCTTCGTCTCGAAGGGAAAATCTTTGGCAAACTCAGCATTAAAAAGAAGACCTGGTTGTGGTGGGTTCCTGGTGTACCAGAACCAATCGATGATTAGTATCCGCAAGCTCATAGATTATACTAGAAGAGGATGTCAGCCTCCAATCCATATCGGTGTGCCAAGCTAACAACCTCATCTCGAAGCTCTTCATAATAGCAGCTGCTTGGTTTGAGGGCATTGCAGATTGCCTTATACTGCTTCACAAAGTATGTTTGTAAAACTCTCTCAATTACGGGCCAATTTCCATACTTAAGGTTCAATCGATCAAAGAACACGTGTGCCACACCTCCTTCTGCAAGACGGCGAACTAACTCCTCAAGACTTGGTTTACATAAATATGGTATGATTGGTCCTACGAATCCAAAAGTCCTAATTCCCCCTTCTGATAATTCCTTCAATGCAGTGAGCCGTCTTTCTGCTGAGGGTGCACCTGATTCAAAGACACGCCGAACCCGTTCCTCTAAAGTGATGACGGTCATACCAACTTCACAATCTGAAAGTTCTCTCAGAAGATCAATATCCCGCAGAACCAAGTCGGACTTTGTTAAGATAGATACCGGGACATTGTGCCTTCTCAGAATATTCAAGCAATTCCGAGTTACTTGGAATCGACGCTCCAAAGGCTGGTAGGCATCAGTGACACTAGAGAAAAGAACCGCCTCAGTCACTGGTTTCTGTCTTCTTCGGAGCTGTTGCTGCAACACATGTGCAGCATTGACCTTGATGTCGACAAATTGTCCCCAATCTTCACCACTATGTCCCGTATACCGCTGCATGAATCTGGCATAACAATAGCTACAACCGTGCTGACAGCCTACAAAGGGATTAATGGCATAATCTACACCGCCAATTCGACTTGGATTGAGAACGCTTTTCGCACTTACTTCGCGAATACGCAATTTCCCAGGCAACATTAATTCAATCCCGTATTACTGCCCAAACCTATAAACTAGTTATGGGTTATCCTATCCATTCTTGAAGGGGGGATGGGATATTAGGAACAGAGAAAAACTAACCATAGCTAATTGTTGAAGGTGAATTACCTTGGATAAGAATAAACTCAAAAGTTTCCTTAAAGACCAAATAACACTTGAAGAGCAAATCGTAGCTACTGCAACCGCCAGCGTCAAGACCACTGAGAATCGACTTGTACGCCGCCTCATCGAAGGAATAGCAATAGATTCAAACAAGCATGCTCTGATACTCCAGGCCATAATTGCTCACCTTGAATCCAAGACACCCTTTATCACAGAAGAGAAACGCAACGAATTGGGGAAGAATATACGCCATCACATCGAATTAGAGGCTCAAGCAATCAAAACTTATAGCAATCTCATCCCCAAAAGCCCCGACTCTGGAACCAAAAAACTCCTTGAATACATACTAGAAGATGAGCGACGCCACCACAAACTCCTGAAAGAAATCTACACCCTCATCATCGAAAAAGAAACACTCACAGAACAAGACCTATGGGACCTTACGTGGAAGGATGTTCCCTTCCATGGTTCACCCGGAGGATAAACTCCTCTTCTTGGTGAGTGGATTAAGCATAATCTGTCAGACGCCGCTGGTAGAGTTGGCGCGCTAGAAGACTACCTCCTTCAATCCAGTTCTGCAAATTAATTTTGAATCCTGACATCATGTAACTGAGAGCCTCCTCTCTTGTGTCAAATCTGATATAGGGTTGGCGAAGAGCTTCTCGAACACATTCGCGAGCTTTCCAAACTCCCAATGGAAAGAGTGAACTAGGACGGGATTCCCTGAGTATCACTACTGATGCTTGCCGCCTCTCCTTTGCTAGATACTCTGAAACCATAGCTCTTGCAGCATAATAACAGCCACCAATAGAAGCATACCCACTTCGACCATTATAGGATTCCCAGTCACTACAAATACCCACATGACGACCAGAGGGATTCCAAGCTGACCCCGGAAACCAAGCCTCAACAAGTTCATAATTCCATTCTGCAGGACTCATTAAAATCTTGAAATGGTCACCTAAAAAGGTGGCTTCAAAGACACGAAATTCGTTGATAAAGGGAAAGCGCTTCAATTGCCTCCGATAATGGCGACCCACCGTACTATCAACTGCTGTGATACTCCAGCGTGTGGGAACCATTCTCCGGTTTTCACCAATACCAAAACAACCCATACTGAAGGCACGCGTTATTTTAGTCAAAGAAACTCTGTTTTCATAAAGGCCAACCACAGCAGGAGCCGCCTTCAAATCACGATCACCATATGCTCTTTCTAGACGACGATGACCATGCATCGTGCCTAACGCAAATTTTTCCACCAATGCAGATGGACCCATAGGCTGCACATCAGGCTCCAACCTTAGCAAACGATGTGGTCGCTTCCTAAACCCAACCTCTGTTTCAACAGGACCAGATGCCAGTGTCATATCACGAGTATCTTCGATGATGCGACCTGCATTATCAGGTTCAGTTACTTTAACAAGCTTCTTTCCTCTAACTAGAGAAAAACGGTAACGCAGTATCTCATCAAGAGGTCGATGCATCCAATCCTCAGGTGCATCATAGATAGTAGTATCACCAATCACAGGCGGTATTAACGGTCCAGCATAGACCTTAGGATACCCATAACGACCTACAAATACACCTGGTGGAGATGAGCCCTCCAAATCCAATCGATCAAAGAGTGGGCGAACCTTCAAAAAAGAATAAAGGCGTGTGAGGAGTGGACACGAAGTCTTTCCGCAAAGTAGCTTAGAACCCTTGCATACTACACACCGAGGGGTCTGGCTGGTAATAGGATTCAGTGTCTGCATGGTCGGATCCAAGTCCAAGGCGGCCTCTACGCCATCCACCATTGAACCTAAATAAGGTGCAACTTTGCGGACTTTCTTCACAAGTTTGACTCGCTTCGATGGTCTGAATCGAAGTTTCATGCCTCATCCGCACCGCCATAATATTCTCTCTGCATCTTGATTTTAAACCAACAGAGGGTAGCGGATAAATGAATGAGAAAGTAAGTGACCCTCTATCATCAATGTATATTTTTGCAAATTTGAATGAAGTCCTAGTTATTATTCATGTTTTTTTTGCCCAATCGTAATGATTCGGTGTACAATTTCTTGCTCATGAATATGCTTTAGTTCATCATGAGTTGCTTTTTCTAATTTCATAAAATAAGAAAGAATGGTTTGATACGCTTCCTTGATCTCCTTCAACTCTCTACCTGCTTTTA
>JABXGU010000786.1 GCA_016550415.1 archaeon
ATCAACGCCCTCTACAATAGGCTAACCCAACACGGAGTAAAATTTACCATAAAGCCGACTAAGATGCCATGGGGAGGCATATCCGCAAAATTCCTCGACCCCGACAACAACGAGTTCGAAGTCGTGCAAGACCCCAAGCATTACTCAAGAAAATAAAATCACCAATAATAGAAAAAAAGGGGAAATACGCCTACCAATTACTGAAGACCGTTTAGAAGCACCGGTGAATCACGCCAGAACCCTGCTCCATGAACGCCTTTATAGTCGTCAAGCATTCCTGAGATAATCAGGATATTTTTCCTCGAATGCAATTGTGTTGTCCGCTCTTTGATGCCGTCAGTAGCTCCAGCACGAGAGTGCCCATTACTGTTCCTGGAGAAGAATGAAGAAGATTAATAATCAACGCTCTCAACCCTACCTGTGATTGAAATGAATCCTAAAACCACAAAACCAGCAAGAAAACCACTGAGCGGCCCTGCCAGCGCTATTATCCTAATTGAAGTCCTCCCCAAAGAACATCTCAACGTCTTACAAATCGTTAAAGGAGACCTTGAAAAAATTAACGGCGTCAAAGATGTCTGTGGTATTTTTGGCACCTGGGACCTATCCGCCATCATCGAAGAAGAGTCCTTTGAGGCCCTCAAAACCAAAGTCATCGATGAAGTCCGCGCCGTGCCCGGCGTCGGCAAAACTGAAACCCTCCTCCGATTCCCCCTTTGATGTTAACCTAAATACCTCAGAACATTTAGCCTTAAGGACAACTCCTACGTACAAATCCACCTACCCACCACTCACCCTACAAAAAAGAGAGAAAAGGGGAGGACAAGCCTCCCACAATGAATATGTTGAGGAATGCTGCTGTTAGGGCTTTGATCTTCTTCGGCGTAAAATGAAAACGATGACAACGATGACGATAACCGCCACTACGGCTCCCGCAATTGCTATCAATTCAAGGGGGAGAGGTGGTGGTGTCACTCCACCATTTTCACCGTTTCCGTCTTGGAAATCGTAATCTACAGTATTACTCACCAGCACATTGTCAATCCATCTGTCCGTCCCGGTCATAAACACAAAGAAATGAGTTGAGGTGTCGTGCACACTATTTTGTCGATCCATTACTAGTGTGCCATCAATGCCGACATAGATATGGTCATCATCACCACGAGTAATATCAAAATGGAAGTTTGCTTGTGAACTCGGAGGTGTGTAAGCGTCCATGGGGTTACGTACATCGTTTTCATACCGGACCAGAGCAAAGGTATCGGCTAATCCAATCCACCCGTACCCTATTTCGATTGAATAGCCATTTTCAGGATAGTCATTGTTGCCCGCATTCAGATCAGACGCCATGAAAAACACGGCCGTGTTCTCACCTTGATAAAGTGGGTCGATATGCAAATCGAAGCTCCACGTGCCACTCGCAACAGTACTCGCATGACTGATGTGATTCGTACCTGCCGTTGACCCTTGTAGATAATTACTACTGGCTGTAAATCCTCCAGTGTGTAAAGTCCACCCCACTGTATCGCCATCGTTGAAATTATCTGACCACACCGTTGCCGCATCGGTCACTCGAATCCCTAGCACCAGCCACAGTAGACAACACAGACCCAACACAACAACGAGTGAACTACTTCTATTCTTGTTCTTCAATACCATTTTCGTTATCCTCCACTGAATTTTTATTTTTGAACGACATTTTTGATTTCCTCCAATGGGTCACCCCTCCAATTGCTGGGAGGTGTCATTAGTATTGACAGACTAACCCTTGAACTCGCATTTATTCGATTGTGACCCAATTAACTCTCAAAAGGGCAAAAAATATCTGAAATAGAAGCCACTATGAGAACATATATTCCTAATCAGCACACTAATAGATTAACTTAGGAACCGTTGAAAGCCCAAAAGGCAAAAACTCAATACCCAAGGATGAGGGTTGATGTCGCACCAGAAGGTAAAGTTGGATGTATTGAACAAAAAAATCCTGCTAGAACTAACTACGAATTGTCGTTTGTCATATCGGCAGCTCGGAACCCGACTGGGCTATAGTTATAAAACCATTCAAAAACGTATCATGAAACTTTTTACCGCGAACGTAATTGTCGAATACACAATAAACGCCGCACCTGCCCTCTTTGGCGAAGAGGACCTCATGCTGTTCGTCTACCCTGATAAATCCGTCAAAGAACAAACACTTCTCAACAAATTAGGAACTCACCCGCGCATCTACTTTGGACATACTAATTTGAATGGACCCATCCGCGTCTTTGCAAATTTCCTCAATACCCATGAATTCGACGATATTGGACGTCATTGCCGCCGTCAACCTGGCGTCGAAAAAGTGGAATCCCATATTCTCCTCCGAGACCCCGGTAGCAAATGTACACTAACTCCCGTTGATCTTCAAATCCTAAAATGTCTCCTACATAACCCCCGTATGCGAATCAATGAAATCGCCAAACACACTCGCCTGTCTACTCGTCGCGTCCGAAACACTCTGAAAAAATTACTCCCCCAAGACGGTGCCTTCCCTCATCGCGTCTACCACATGGCTTCTTCCCATAACTTTGGAAAGCCTACGACCGCTTTTACTACTCACACCATATTTCACATCAACTCCGCCACAAGCAACGTTGCTAGTTGCGTGTGCAAAATCCACCACAATGACGCCACCACCACCCGCTTCGAGATCGCTCAATGGCTCCAACACCAATACCCCACCGAATACTGGTACTCCTACGCATCCGCCTCTGCCCCCGTCACCTTCCACCTCCTCACCATCGAACACATCAACACCCTCGAACCCCTCCTCGACCACCTCACCCACAATCCCCACATCACCCATGTCGAAGCCTTCATTCCCCTCCAACGCAAAACCTACTCACCCATCTACTCCCGAACCCAACTCGAAACCCTCATCCACAACACCACCCAACCACCCTAAACCCCACTCCTGCAAATGAAAAAAAGGGAGGCAAGCCTCTCAAACTTCGGCTATCCAGAAGCAGCGATGGATCACGCCAGCACCCTGCTCCATATAATCCTTCCAGCGTATACCAATGGTTTTTTAAAAGAAATTAAAAAACAAATGTTCGTATGAATCCCAGAAGGGTTGGTGAAACTAAATGAAGCAAAGTGAAGGAAGAATAACTCGTCTTTGGCTTAGTATGGTCGAAGTCTCGGATCTAGACAAAGCCCTCCAATTCTACCAGGAGGTTCTTGGCTTACCCATAGCACTCGACGCCAGAATGTTTGATCACGCCGAAGTTGGCCCCGAAGAACCATTAGCAAAAATCGGCCTATATGCTTCGGGCAAAAAAGCAGAGAAAATACGCCGAACAGGCATTGTCTTAGATACCGATGACATCAACGCCCTCTACAATAGGCTAACCCAACACGGAGTAAAATTTACCATAAAGCCGACTAAGATGCCATGGGGAGGCATATCCGCAAAATTCCTCGACCCCGACAAAAACGAATTCGAAGTCGTGCAAGACCCCAACCATTACTCACGAAAGTAAAATCACCAATAATAGAAAAAAAGGGTTATATGCCTCCCAATTACTGAAGACCGTTTAGAAGCACCGGTGAATCACGCCAGCACCCTGCGCCATGCCTTCCTTTTTCATAACCTACTTTGATTGTGAAAGGTCAAAAACGCATCAATTTATAACCAAGCGACATGAGAAACGAATCTCAGCTTATTTCTTAATTGGAGTGAACTCGATGTTTGATGAACCAGGGTTTCGAACATATTTACAAGACCAAAAAACACCCACCAATACGATGGCTCAATTCATTCGACTAGCCAAAGAATATTTTGACTATCTTCAGAAGTATCGACAACACCGTGTCGACAACCAACAACCCGAGGACCTCCACGCATTTTTCACCTGGCTGGACCCGCAATTTCGACGCCCAAGAATCAATCGCTACTTCTACGCGCTAAAATCCTATTACGGATTCACAGCAGACCAAGAGCTCTATTACGCCGCCAACGAAATTCTCGGAATTATCTCGCTAGAGGCACTGAAACTCAAAGAGTTCACCGGTGTCAATCCCCACGTCGCACAAACCCTATCAGCACATAATATTCGAACCGCCGCCCAACTCCTCGCCATCACCACAACCAAAGCCCAACGAGAGCAGCTCTCCGAAGAATCCAACATACCAGAAGCAACCATCCTCGAACTAGTCAAACTCAGCAATCTAGCCCGCATCCCAG
>JABXGU010000787.1 GCA_016550415.1 archaeon
ATCGGATTACCCAGAACAGGGACAACCAGTCTGAATCAAGCCCTGAATGCTCTTGGATTCAAATCGATCCACAATCCAAAGTATTTCCGAAAACACGCGATGGAAGGTCGTTATCATTTCGAGAACAATGATTGGCGAGCACTGACAAATTTCGGCGAACACTTTTATCCTCAACTCGACCAGGCCTATCCGAACAGTAAGTTCATTTTAACGGTTCGTGATGAAATGGATTGGCTCAAGTCGTGGGAGCGACAAATTGGGGACAGCACAGGGGATGAAATCCCAACGCGCTGGGCATGGACACGACCTTTGAGGCTATGGGAACGGAAGATACGAAGGATCTTCGCGCATGATACCCGAATTACCCACATGCACGCCAGGATTGATATATTTGGGACCTATAAGTTTCATGCTGAGCGTTGCTTATACGTGTATCGGTTACACCGGAAGAACGTTTTAGAGTACTTTAAGGAACGCCCTCACGATCTCCTTGTCATAGATATCTGTGGTGGTGATGGATGGGAAAAACTCTGTCCTTTCCTTGATGTCGATATTCCTGGAGTTCCTTTTCCCTGGAAACGCCCGGCGAAATCGCCATTTGCATAAAAAAGAGGCATAAAGGAGGTAAGCTTAAAATGAAAACTCAAGAGCTTATCAAAATTGCTCAGGCCGGCTGTGGGTACTGGGGACCTAATCTTGGACGTAATGTGGTTGGCAATCCTCATGCAGAATTGACGGCTTTGTGTGATCCGGATACCCACGCGTTACAACGTATGGCCGACAAATATCCGGGAATAGCCCAATTTACTTCCTTCAAGGACTTGGTATCTCAAACATCAATAGATGCGGTCATCATTGCAACACCATCAGGACTGCACTATCAACATGTTTTAACTGCATTGCAGGCAGGGAAACATGTCCTGGTGGAAAAACCGATGGCGAGCTCAGTGAAGCAAGCTCTTGACCTTGTTCAAGCTGCTGAAAGTACCGATCGAGTGTTGATGGTCGGACACACGTTTCTGTATAACAATATTGTCCACGAAGTCAAAAAACGAATCGATTCAGGGGAGTTGGGCGAGATCTATTATACCTATAGCCGACGTTTGAATTTGGGGAGATTTCGTCGCGATTCTGATGTCTTATGGACGCTGGCTCCCCATGACATCTCGATTATGAATTATTGGTTCAAGTCTCGTCCCCATCAAGTCAGCGCGCAAGGCATTACGTGTATCGGCAAGAAAAATCCTATTGCTGAAGTGTGCTTTGCTCATCTGGAATATCCTGATGGACGGAGTGTACACCTTCACATGTCCTGGTTAGATCCTCGAAAAAGGCGAGAGATTGTTGTGGTCGGGAGCAAAAAGATGTTGATATACGATGATATGCATGCCGACAGGCACATTCAGATTTTTGATAAACGGGTGGAGGTCGAGTACAGTAATCCTACCGATGACTTTGCTGAATTTACAACACTATTGCGAGCTGGAGATCTTGTTATCCCAAATATCCGGTTAGTTGAACCATTGTCTACTGAGGTTAACCATTTTGTTGAGTGTATTCAGAATGGAACTTCGCCATTAACCGATGGGCGGCATGGTCTTGATATTATCACTGTTTTAGAATCATTGACCCATTCCATGTCTCATG
>JABXGU010000788.1 GCA_016550415.1 archaeon
AAATTCACTACTCATTTCGAATCTGATGGTCTATCTCCTCAAGGGTTCACAGTCTTCTTTACTGATGAGGGAAAGAAAAAGTGGCAGCTTGATTCCACACAACTCCAAACCATGGTCTATCCTCCCCGCCAAGCTAAACCCGGATACGAAACCAAAATCTACGAAATTGTCTCCCAATTCACCCTAAAAGGAGATCCAAGTTATGGCTACGGAATCTCGGAATTCCTCATAAGCCAAAAAGCCACGAAATAAACGGACGCAACATTCATGCTTAATTTCAGCTACTTGATACCTGGAGTCCTCGCAGGTTCAAGTCTTCCACGCGGTCGAGAAGACCTCGAATGCCTTGTCAAAGAAGGAATCAAAGTATTGGTGACTGCTATGGAAGACTCACTCAATGAAGAACTAGTTAATGAGGTTGGACTCGAATACCACTACTTCCCAGTCCTCCCATATGGAACGCCCTCTTTAAATCAAATCAACAAATTCGTCGATCTTGTCAATACAAATCGTGCCAAGGGCCGTCCTGTTGCAGTGCATTGTTACATGGGTTGGGGACGGACAGGAACGTTTCTGGCAGCATATCTCATTAGTGGGGGTCTGAGCGTTGACAACTCGATTTATGAAGTCCGGGAAAAACGGCCAAACTCCATTGAAACTTATGGGCAAGAGCAATTCCTGCGTATGTATGAGCAGAGTCTAAGATATGGAAAATAATTGGTTTCTATTTAACGTCAATGCTTATGCCCGTGTGGGTCTGTTGAGGGAATGAAACTAATTTTGTCATCCTCTGGGTCAAAGGCGTGGCATTCAACTTGGATCGTAGTGTGTTGGATTCCATGTTTTTCACAAAGAAAATGATTCATCTCGTCTATCAGTTTATGCGTGGCACTAACTGAGCAATCTTCGGAAACATTCAGATGCATAGATATGCAATAGATGCCTGAGGTCAGTTCCCATAAGTGAACGTCGTGAACATGATTAATTTGGGGGAAATGGGTTTTGATGTCTTTTTCAAGTTCATCAAGGTCGTATCCGGCAGGTGCTGATTGAAGGAGAATAGAAGTTGTGGTTCGAATTAGTTGGACTCCCCAAATCAAAACAATGAATGCAATAAGTAGACTTACCAGTGGATCAATGATAATCCAACCAGTGAATATGATAATGAAAGCCCCAACTATAACTCCAATTGAGGAGAAGGTATCCCCAATAACGTGCAGGAAGGCACCTTTGACGTTATGATCCTCTTCGCTGCTCCCGTGGAGTATGAACATAGTCGCCAGATTCACAATTAGACCAAGAATTGCAATTAGTAGCAGCTCAAAGGCTGCAATAGGAAGAGGGGTGATTATTCGTTGAATTGCTTCCAAAAGTATGATGATACTAATTA
Source organism: archaeon (assembly GCA_016550415.1). Next base: position 1,391 of record JABXGU010000788.1, read on the forward strand.
TAATGACGAAAATCGCGTTAAAGAGTCCGCCAAGAATTTCAATTCGGTAGTATCCAAAGGTAAAACTCCGGGGTGCGGGCTTTGTGGCAATGATGATAGCCAATAGTGCAATCAATAGCGCTAAAAAGTGTGTAAGCATGTGCCCCGCATCACTGATCAACGCGAGGCTTCCAGTAAGTATTCCACCAATCAATTCAACAGCCATCATAGATCCTGTAAGAATGATTCCAAGGAGAAGCCGGCGTCTAGCGACTCGACGATATGAAGATGGGTCTCCCTTTCGGTGTTCGAAATGGTGTCCGTGTCCCAGTGTTGGTCGCTTTTCTGCTACTCCCATTTTTATACACGACTACTTTTGTAAGGGAGGCAAGAGCTTTCTTTTTACCCTTCCTTCTTATTTAGGAGAAAGATGTGGAATTTTGACGTGTTATTCTTTTTTCCAGATTTCTTCGCCAATGTATTGACTGATACCACTGGAATCCTTCGGACCTACCTTGACTGTCCATTTAGAGGCTTCTTCGGTTTCACCACTAAGCCTCGCTGCCATTCCTGGGCTAATCAGGATGCGATGCTTGACTTTCTTTTCGACACCCGATTCTTTGATGGCTTCAGCTATCACATCAGCTGTTAATTTTCGACCTGCGACCGCGGATTGGATGCTAAGTCCTTCAGTATCAACCACAACGAGATATGCATCAATCCCTGCTTGTTTGATATCACTCTCTACCGTGAAATAAGTGAGGGCAAAATTGGATGTGTACATGACCGGTGAATTTTCATCCGGGTTCCCGAACTCACGAAGTCCTGGTTCAACAGCAACGGGTTTTACTGGATCGGTATACAGGTTTGTGCGGAGAAATGTTAGGGGTAATTGGACCCACATATCGAGACTGTGCATCACTAAGATGTCTGCGTATCGGATTATCATCGAAGCTCCAGCAAGTGTTTCTTGCCATTTTGCCAATTCTTCTGCTTCTCCCTCTTTGTAATCGCCCCAAACCGAGATGGGGGAAGCGAGTAGTGGAAATCCAACCCCTTGGTCATTTTCACGAGTGGCAGCACGTCGGAGCATTGTAAAATCATCGATGGTTGCACCTACTGCTGCTCCAAATTCATTACCCGGATCGAGGACAACATCAACACCCATCTGGGCCAGTGTTGAAGCAATGGATTTCAGTTCAGATAATTCGCCTGGTGCATAGGCCACTAACGGACATTGATACTTCAGAGCGATTTCACCGAGTTCTTGCCAAGTGTCTTTGGTAGCAGCGTATAAGAGCGGACGCCGCCCTTGAAGAGTTTCTGCGCCTGCTGCTAAAACCTTCGGATTCAGTGAACACAGCAAAATTGGCCAGTTGGTCAGTTCACCAAGGCGTTTGGCTGCTTCAGCAAATTTCTTTGGCTCACCAGAAACCGATCGGAGGGCAATTCCATCCAAGCGGAGATTCATTCCTATATACAAATATGTCCATTCTTCAATGGCTTTTACACGCTTTTTCATTTCATCAGCAGAGGATGTATCTGCTATGTCAATAAAGAACGCAGTTGGATGCATGTAACGTAGGTCGTGACGATACAGAACAAGTTCTCCACCAATCAGGACCTTGTTCTCTCCTGATCCAATTTGTACTTCTCTCACTGGTGGTCGCATGAGTTCTTCGAGTTTGTCACGTTTTTCTGCGTATTTTCGTTCCCGATACAATGGGGTGCATGCTTTGATACCAAGTGTATATTCAGCAGCCTTCGTAGCAAAAGCCATGCAGTTCGCTTCACCACATTCTCCACAATTGGTCTGGGGAAGTAGTGGATAGATGTCCATTGGTCCAGCACGTTTCGCCATAAGAACGCCTCAGATGCTCTGAGTAGACTTCAGATATACTGAGTTTCTATAATTAGCTTTTGTGCTTATGATACGGTTTTGAAGAATCATTATGTGGGCTCATTGTATGAATTGTTCTTGGATTATCCTTTCTTCCAATGAATGTCCACTATCGAATAAGACCTTAACAAACTGCGAGCGATCTTCCTGAACCCGCACAGTAAGGGGGAATTTAACTTCATCAAAATCCGCAGATACGGAGACAGGTCGGTTGATGGAATCAAGTATCTCAAAATCAACAGTGACGGTTTGGGGAAGAAGGGCTCCAGTCCATCGCCTTGGGCGAAAAGGATTTAGCGGTGTTAAGGCCAGCACATTCGACCCAATCGGGATTATTGGGCCTCTAGCTGATAGATTGTAGGCTGTACTGCCTGCAGGCGTTGCTATAAGAATACCATCGCAAATGAGTCTTTCAAGCCGCACCTTTTCGTTTACCGAGACACGGATATGTGCTGATTGTTGCGCTTGACGGATGATAGCAACCTCGTTGAATCCAATGGCATGGTGCGTCTTCTTATCTGCGGTTTGTGCCTCCATTCTTAACGGATAGATCTGTTCCTCTTTCGCTACCTTGATGCGTTCTAGTAAGCCTTCTTCTTTGTATTTATTAAGGAGAAATCCAATTGTCCCCCGATTCATGCCGTATAGTTGCACATCTT
>JABXGU010000789.1 GCA_016550415.1 archaeon
CATCGAGGGCATAAATGGTGCAACACCACTGCTTAGAGTCAGGTTCTGTTTGTTCAAAGCCAAAAGATAGGGATTTTGTATTTCCATTGTTTTCTCCCTTCCAGAACTGGGCAAATGCTCCAAGAGATTCAATTGAAGTCTTTGTTGCATCAAAAACATGCCAATAATATACAATGATACCCTTTGGCAAAATACTAGGCTGAACCTTAAGCAGAGAGTGAATATCCTTTACTGTACATGGCACAGTAGGAACCACATCATAGGACCAGCGGACACTGTTAAGGTCCCATTTCCAAAAAACCTTCAAACGGAGAAGCTCCTCCATCCCGAAACGCTGAACCAATCTTCTAGTCGCCACATTTCCGCTAGCAGTTGTGAAGCGGAAACGTTCAACCCCCAACGCCGATGCCTCCTTAACCAAGTGCTGCGTCATAGCCTTTGCATAGCCGCGCTTCCGATACCATCGACGAACCCTTAATCCTTCAAACCATCCAGTCCGCCCATCCTCAATGATTTTTAAAGTAGCAAAGGTGACCACACGGTTCCGAAACTCCATCACGAAAACATGCCTATTTGCATCCTGAAGCCAATCATCTAATACACTGGGCAAGTAATCGTACCCACCCCATGTATACTTGGCGATTTCCATAATCGCAGGTTTATCAGATTCCCTGAATGGTCGGATTTCAATTGACATATTGTTTAACTCACAACAGTTCCAGTTGCAGACACACTGAATCTTCTTATGTTAACTAGAAACGTGGATTGTTTTCAACGCTTCTATTGAGTAAATGATTTTGGTAAAGTGCAGTGAGATCAGAGTCTATTCACTTGGTTCTTCTGTCAGTTGAGAAGCATCCTCAATGACTGTTGATTTCATTAGTTCTTCTTGGGCTTGCGCCGGTATCTCTGCAGGAATCGGAAGTTCAGGAATACCAGCCTTGGGAACTTCAGGTATCTCGTCCGCGACTTCGCCAAGTACCTCTTCTATGGATTCGTCCTTAGGAATGGGATATTGAAATCCTTTACGTACTAGTAACGCGCCTGTCAATGCAATGATGGCGGCAATTATGAAGACAATAGGAAATCGCACAATTGGTAATAATTGACTAATGACAAAGATGAGAGGAATGGAGAGCAAAAACGCAACTGTTGGTCGCAAAGAGTACATACAGTTGCGGATACGGTTAGGAAAGACATCTAGCATCACCCGCCCGTTAAGCACCTGCATAACCCGAGCAATAGTGTCTTGACCCACAAAGAGTACCCATATCATAATAATGGGAACAATTGACACGAAAGGCAAGGTAATGAAAGGCATAGCAGTAAACGGAATATACACTACAATGAACTGAGTAGCGACTTCAGGAGGCGGAAAAATCGCAGTGATAGCCATAAGCCCCATAAAGAATGCAAAGCCCCCAAACTGAATCAATCGCAACCGGGGTATCCATTTAACTGGATCAAAACGCTGGGAAACAACACCACTCCGTTCCTGACCTATTACCATTGGTGCAAACATCGATGTTCGAAACGTTGAGACGGCAATATCGCTAAGTAGATAACTGAAATAGAGTGGGAACAACAAGATTTCCCACCAAACAATACCAATGGCCCAAAGCAGCATTTCTCCTATCATTGTGTACGTGACAAACCGTGAAGAGCCAACAAAGCGGATACCATCCTTTAGTAAGCGACCATATTCTCGGAAACCAGTACGTTGACCCTCTTGCTTGCGTGCACCAGGAAAGTCACGAATTAAAATTAGTGCCAGAACAGCAAGGAAGATGAATATGATAGCTTGGACTTGAAAGACCCAACTTCGTCCTAGTATAAAAGCGAGGAAGCTGCCAGGAATGAGGATGATTGTTGAGACAAGTTGGAACAGCATCCCTGCGCGGGACCAGAAGACTCCATATTGTTTTCGATCTTTATCACCGGGCATAGCTACCCGATAGTTGTTATCAAACCATGCTCCCATTGCACCGCTTTCTTGTGAGGCGCCAAGCCCCATGAGAGCATAAATGATAACAAATACGATGAAGGGAGCGGTAACAACTGCAGTTGCATAGGCGGTAAGCCAGAATGCTAAACTGTAGCAGATTAGTGCAGATGAGATAATCCAGCGTTGCCCAATCCAGTCTCCGATTCCTCCTGTTGGATAATCCAGTATTGTTTGAACAGCAATCCGAATGATAACAAGAATTCCAACCATCGCCATACCTATGTAGAAGTCGCCGCCACCGAGGACTTCTGCAATGGATATCATCCAAAAGGTTGTGGAAATTTGGAATGCGATGGACCAGGTTGAGCCTAGCATCATAACTATTAAGCCTAATCGTGTTGCCCTAGGCGATGGCTCAGTGAATCCAAGCATTCGATGTAATCGGCTCATCCTTTCACACTTTTGATTATTGTTTTTTCATGTCGTTGACGTACCCACCAAACTGGACGCTAAAAAGGAAATTCACTTATTGAGGTCACCAAATGTGACTATTTTGAGAAGCTTTTGTTTCACCATGAAGGTTTAATGCTTCAGACCAGTTTTAGCAGGTTCATATGACGACAATTATTTCTCAAAATATGAGAAAACTCTCTTGAACTATGATATAAAGCTTTTCTTTAAGGAGAAGTTTTATTTCAAAAACGAAGCAAAATGAATGTGAATAGGGATTACTCAATTGTAATTGTTCTAACATATGATGAGGTTGAATGAAAAGTGAAAGTTATAGGTTTTGTAGGAAGCCCGCGACGTGGCGGTAATACAGAGACCCTGGTTGATGAAATCCTTGAGGGAGCGAAAGAGGGAGGCGTAACAGTTGAGAAGGTGATTCTTGATGCTCTTGAAATTCGTCCCTGTAAAGGTTGTTTTGCCTGTTCAAAAACTCATGAATGCGTGCAAGATGATGATATGAATATGATAGCGGCAAAGATGAGGCAAAGCCCAATCTGGGTATTGGGAACACCCATTTACTGGTGGGGTCCATCAGCTCAATTCAAGGCATTCTTAGATCGGTGGGTGAGCATTTCGAGGGAAACATTTCGAAGAAAACGTGTGATTCTAGCCATTCCCATGGGTGGAGGCTCAGAAAGTTATGCCCGTCATACTGTTGCCATGTTCGAAGATATATTCCAGTACTTGAATATGGATCATATC
>JABXGU010000790.1 GCA_016550415.1 archaeon
GAAGTACGCAACGAGGTATTGCTGCGATGGGATTCACAGGCGGACTAGGCGATATTGGAGATGAACGAATTCAATGGATGACTGAAGAACCCTCTAGAGTCGCATTGAGTCTTCTATCATCTAAGGCGATAAAGGGTGGCGTATACGATATAATTGCTGATCCTATCCTTAATGGTGCGATGATTCATGAAGCATTTGGACATGCTTGTGAAGGTGATTCGCTCACAGGTGGTTCTTCTGTTCTTCAAGATAAGATGGCAACACCAGTCGGCCCAGAACATATCAACCTAGCTGATGATCCTACCCTCAGAGGCCATATTGGGTCTTTTGTCTATGACTGGGAAGGAACTCGTGCAGAGAAGAGAGTGATGGTCAAAGATGGTATCTTATCCGAATTTCTGCACACTATTGACACCGCATCTAGACTTAATATGAATGTAAACGGAGCTGCTAGGGCGGCCTCGTTCATGTTTCCTCCAATTCCAAGAATGAGTAACACCTTCATGGAATCAGGTGACTGGGACCTAGAAGAACTCATTCAGGACACAAAGGAGGGCGTGATTATGTGTAATGTGGACTATGGATACACTGACTCCACTAAAGGTCAGTTCATGTTTAAAGCAGAACATGGACAGCTGATTGAGAAAGGTGAACGAACTACTATTGTTCGTGACGCTTCTATTGCAGGTCTGATTCTTGAAATTCTTCCTAAGATTGATGCCGTCTGCAATGACTTCTTCTACGATTCTGGTACTTGTGGTACTCAAGGTCAGGAGGTTTGGGTAATGTCTGGTGGACCACATATCAGAATACGTCAAGTTCCTGTTGGAGGTGTTTAATGTGACGAATCAACTACAAGAATTAGGGGTTCATGTTATCCAACAAGCTGAGAAACTTGGTGCTACTCAAGCTGAAGCATATCTTGAATCGAGACGGATTATTGAGGTGAAAATGGAGAAGGGTTGCATTAGGTTAGCATCTGAGAAATTAGACCTTGGTTGCGGCATAAGAACAATTGTTGGAAAGCAAATTGGAGTTTCATATGTGACATCACTTTTAGATAATGATTTAGAGCAAGCAGTTCAAGACTCCATTAGGGCGGCGAATGCATCAGTTCATGACCCGGATCTAGCATCTTTGGCAATCAGTTGTTCATCATATCCTTCCGTAAGAGGCATATTTGATAAAGCGCTGGCTCACTTGGAGTGTGAAGAAGCTGTTGACATAATGGTTCGAAGCGTCCAAGCATCGCGTGAAATATCTGGAAAAACACACAATTTAGTTGAGGGAGATTTTACCTCAACCATGGTAACACGTGTAATTGTCAATTCTCTTGGTATCAATAAAACTAGCTCGGAGACCCAAGCTGCATTATCGACGTATTCCTCAATAGGAAGTAGTGATGATAAATGCTCCAGTGGCGAGAGCCAAAAAACACGCACACTCGCAGAAATTAATCCAGAACTAATTGGTGCAACTTCAGCAAAAAATGCACTCAAACTTCGTGGATCTAAGACCATTACAAGCGGTGACATGCCATTAATCCTGACTCCACGTGCATTGAGGGCTGTTCTTGGATTTGGATTTGCAGAAGCGCTTGATGCAAGACAAGTTCAAGATGGGAAATCATACTTGGTAGATTCCATCGGTTCCGAGATAGCATCTGCTGAATTGGAAATAGACGACAATGCAATATTACCTGGCGCCATAGGCTCCCGTCCATTTGATGGAGAGGGAGTTCCCTCCCAGAACACACCGGTTATCATTTCTGGAATTCTCAGGAACTATCTTCATGACTCATACAGTAGTTCAAAGGCTCGTGTAGAAAATACAGGTAATGCATTTCGTAGCTCCTATAGAGTCACTCCAAGCATAGAAGCCTCCAATTTAATTGTGACACCAGGAACAGCTACCCTTGAGGACATGATTTCGGATATCACTCAAGGAGTTCTTTGCACAGATACATTTGATAGACCAAATATGGTGACTGGTGAGCTGAGTGCTTTGGTAATGGAGGGTTTTCTTATCCAGAAGGGTGAAGTAAAACATGCACTAAGAAGCACTCTCTTTAACACTACAATGCAGAACCTACTCAAGCATACAATCCAGGTCGGGTCTGATGTAGAAAGAAGGGATTCTGTTTTATCGCCATCAATTCTAATAGATTCTGTAAAGATTACTTCTGGTTAATCATAAAATCCTCACTTCCGAAAAAAATAGATGCTTCTTTAATAGCCTTCATAGTAGTTTTGACTTTGAGATTTGATGGAGGGAAAGTCAAAGAGTTTTGTGAAGTGAGGGAGATTTAAGAAGGCGTTTTGCTGAATACAAATGTGTTTCCCAGTGGAAGGTTGATAAAGATTGAGCGGCGGAACCCACCTTTTCAAGCATGCAGAAATGAAAGCCCGAGAAGCACTCAGTCTTGACCAGGGAGGCAAACGGTCAGCAGCAATGACCAAGTACATTGAAGCTGCAGATATTCTTGTTAAAGTCCTTAGGGTTACTAAAAATCCTCACTTGCGTAGAATTGCCTTGGAACGGGCGGATCAGTATGTAGCTCGTGCAAAAGCTCTTCGGAGTGGTAGACTTCCAGCAGGTCCAATGCCAAATTTTGATGGTGTTGAATTAGAGGATAAGGAGACACAAGAGTTACAATCTGATATTGAGGGTATGATAATTCAAGAGAAGCCTGATGTTAAGTGGGAAGATGTTGCCAACCTTGAGGCAGCGAAACAGACTCTTCGAGAATCCATCATTTTGCCCATGCTTCGTCCAGACCTCTTTACTGGTGCAAGGCAACCATGGAAAGGAGTTTTACTTTTTGGACCTCCTGGATGTGGAAAAACACTCATAGCAAAAGCAGTGGCAAACGAATGTGGAGCTACATTTTATAATGCAGATGCTGCATCGATAGTTTCGAAGTGGCTTGGAGAATCAGAGCGATTGGTGAAACAGCTATTTGAATCAGCCCGTAAAAGCCTCCCCGCCATAATTTTCATTGACGAAGTCGACGCCCTGACAGCTCAACGTGGTTCAGACCAAGTTGGTGGTGAACGACGTCTTAAAACGCAATTCCTCATCGAAATGGATGGAGTGAAAAGCAAGAAGGGCGAACGATTAGTGATTTTGGGAGCCACTAATCGGCCTTGGGACTTGGATCCTGCATTTCGTCGTCGATTTGAACGCCGCATCATGGTACCAGTTCCGGAACAGGCTGCAAGGGTTCGAATTTTCGAAATTCATACACGAGGCATCGATTTGGCATCTGATGTTGACTTTGAACTCCTTGGACAAAAGACCGAGGGATATGCAGGTTCTGATATCGCCTTGATTTGCCGTGAAGCCTCATTGGCGCCTATCCGTGAAATGGATGCATCTGGAGCTATTCGCGATAAAGAAGTGAAGGCGCGACCTGTACAGTTGAAGGATTTCCTATACAGTTTGGAGCATATACATTCTGTCATTTCACCAGACGAGCTTCAACACTATCAGGATTGGGATGCCACCCACGGCTCATAGGAGAAATAAA
>JABXGU010000088.1 GCA_016550415.1 archaeon
AAGTAACGTAGAAGAAAAGCAGATGAGTATTGACCAAGCAGCCCAATACATTTTAGCCTCGGATATGGCAGCATCTCAAGCCATTGGTGAAGCTGGGGCAAAACTTCTCAAACCACAAAGTCAAGTCCTTACTCATTGTAATACAGGGGGACTCGGGATCCAGGATCATGGATCCGCTTTGAACATCATACGCTGTGCATACAAAGCTGGAAATCTAAGGCTGGTTTATGTATCAGAAACACGACCTTGGCTGCAAGGAAGCCGGTTGACAACTTGGGAATTGCAACAAGAAGATATTCCCCATCAGCTTATCGTGGATAGTGCTTGTGGATATTTATTTCAAAAGAATCTTGTTAATGCCGTAATCGTTGGCGCTGATCGAATTGTGGCCAATGGTGATGTCGCCAATAAAATCGGCACCTATGAAAAAGCCGTTCTTGCCAAAGCGCACAATATACCGTTCTATGTTGCCGCACCTATAGCTACCTTTGATTTGGAGATTCCAACTGGAGATCAAATAGAGATCGAAGAACGACCTCCAAAAGAAGTGCGAACTGTGATTGGGCGACTTCCAACAGGTGGTATGGGACCAGTTCAAGTAGCTCCTGATCAAACGCCCGCCCTCAATCCGGTCTTCGATGTGACCCCTGCAAAGTATATCACAGGGTTCATTACAGAAAGAGGAGTTTTGACGAAGATTAAGGCTAGCAAAATAATGAGGCTGGTAGAAAAATCTGGTTATTCCTCTAAAGAGAAAGGCATTTAGGGAATATCCAACGAGGATGCAACGCTTTGGAGGTTTCTTATCATGTCAGATCCTATGACACGATTGACTCAAGCTACTATGGACTTGAAGAAATTCACGAGTGCCTTTAATTATTGGACTTTCTTGGTCATTGTAATTTATGGTGTTCTTTTGGTCGGTGCTGGTTTATTCCCTGCAATATTCCAGGAACCGTTCCTAGCAATTGTTGCTGGAATAACCCTGTTTTTTATAATCATCGCGTTTCTCGCTGTACTATTCGTCAAAGATACACAGAAGGCTATCATGCTCACTTTAATTCGATCTCTAATTGGAGCAATTTTGCCCCTTGCCATAATCTTTGCAACACTTGGTCCTTTCAGCCTTTACTTGAAAGTGTTAGGAATTGCCTTGTTGCTTGTCGGATTGATTTTCTTTTACTTCCTACTCCGACCACTCCTCACAATGAATGCAATTACTAAGGAATTGATGAAAGGTTCGAAGACAGAGTAACATACTTCAGAAACTCCTAAATGGCAGAAATGCTTCCTAATCAGTGAGCATGCGGATGCCAACGATGACGAACATGCACCTAACCAGAGCCACTCATCATGGCGGATGACGGAACTGATCTGCTCGGAGGTTAGTGTCCGCAGCTCGCAACTTTTGCACTGGATTCTTTAAAGGGTCTACTCGTGGACCGGTAAGACTCTATGCTTTGCTATAGTTTATGGAGTGAAACCACATTCAAACCACGTGCCAAGATAAAGCAGAGTTAATCAGAAGCAATAAACGTGATTAAAAGATGAGGTTCAGGTTAGAGCTTTTCTTATGATTGGTAGTACTTTAAGCGTTCCTCCGGGAGTGGAATGCGATCATGAATTAGGCTGTC
>JABXGU010000791.1 GCA_016550415.1 archaeon
GCGAGCTATACGATCGTAGTGCCGCACGGCCCTGACTTTTTTATCCCATCCGATGCTTGACTCCTTATCAAGCTAGAGTCGTAGCTTTCGCAGAAGCTCTCCAGTGTCCAATATATCCTCAGCCAGTCCATCAAACACGATTGCACTTACAAAGGAAATATCCGCCAGACGACTTTAAAGATAACCTTCAATCCGAGCGACAAAAGCGGCTCTAAGCCGTAGAGCCGATAACAACGAACTATAGGCCCCCAATGGAAGATGCGTCACAAGAGTCTCGTATGCAGCAAGGAATCATTCACACTGGTTTGGAGATTCAACGAACTATTCTCAGAATTGCAGCTTGACGAATCTAAGCGCAAACATGTGCGAAAAATCAGGACTTGTCAACTCGATGATGAAAACGCCTTAACTCAACCATGTTCAGCAGTAGCCTAATGTTTGACAACTTTTGTCAACAGTGTTTTTAAGTACATAGAAATCTGTAATGCCTAGGAATGAAGTGATGTAAATGGATGACGTTTTACTCCTGCTAGTCGGCGCGTCAACACTTGCGATTCTCCACACGCTCGTTCCAGATCACGAGCTTCCCCTCGCCATGATTGGACGTGCACAACGCTGGTCGATAAAGAGGATGTGTGGATTCACTTGCATTGCAGGAATCATCCACATCTCCATTTCAATGGCAATCGGGGTACTTGCCCTTTTTGTTAGCTATTCTCTAGCAGGGCAAATTGCTGGCACCGCGGCTATGATTTCAGGATTCATGTTGATAGGATTCGGTTCAATCTATGCGGTTCTTGGATGGAGAAGAAAGGGTCATGGGCACAAGCATGGGTCTAAGTACGCCGCGCACGCGCATGGATGTCCACCTCCTGGATCCGGGGTAAAACTAGATTCAGAAGGAAAACCCGTTTTCGGCGGAGCAACGTGGTTGGCTGCAATAGTGGGTATGGCGCCATGTTTTACCTTAATACCAGTTTTGTTTCAGGCAATATGGTATGGAACAACCGTGGTCTTGGCAACGATGGTAGTTTATGCTGTCTCTACCATATCAATGATGATGATTACAGCATCTCTGATGCTTAAGACAATCACGTTCTTGACGAAGATGCAGAAAATAGAAAAATACATAGAAGTAATTGCAGGCCTGATAATCCTCGCAGTCGGATTATACGTAATCATCCCCGCTCTAATACAAGGACCACATGTTCATTAGGCTAACATGCGGCTGAACACACATTAATTTGCCTGATTTCTCCCGTGTTCATTTTCTCTTTCAAACAAGGTTTAAATATTGTTTCAATTGAGCTTATGATGGGGCTGTTCAATAACAGGTGATTTAGGAGAGTGATGTTGTGAAGAGGAAAAGCTCCCGTTTCCTCTTTGTCGCGGCTACTGCTGTCATATTACTTGGTTTGCTCACAGTGCAGACGAACGCGTGCATCGACGCCAAATTCTCTTGGGATCCATATACATATCCTCCGGTTTTCTCTGTAGGCGATATGGTGACTTTTAACGCATCCCTCTGCTCGCTCAACTGGAACGACACCAGTCAAGAATACATTCCCATTATTGAGTACAAGTGGGATTTCGGAGATGGAACTATTACTGAAGGCGAGTTAGTAACCCATAGCTACGCTGAATCTGGAAACTATAACGTGAACTTAACAATAACTGATGTGGGAGGAGCAACGGACTCGTTCGTGGTCCCCTTTGAAGTGAAGCAGCCATCCCCCTTCAATGGAGGATTCCTTCCATGGGTAGCTTTTGCTTTAGTTGCTGCAGGCATTGGAGTGGGCGTGCCTGTTTACTTCTTCAAAGTGAAGAAACGAGGATAGCAGTTGGATTACCCGTAAC
>JABXGU010000792.1 GCA_016550415.1 archaeon
TCAACCTCGACGAGATGGAGAAAATCGTCAAACGGGCAGGGTCAGGTAACAGTCTGGAACTCGGTATCGATCATGAAAGAAACCAACTTAAAATAACACTTGAAGGTCGAACCCGTCGAAGTTTCAGCATTGCTATGATTGATTTGAGTATCGAACGTCCACCAACACTGACCATCGAGTTTGACGTGATGATCAAGATTACTGCTGACACTCTAAAGGAAATCATTCAAGATGCCGATGTTATTAGCGATTTCATAGCCCTTGATGCAACGGATGACACACTGACTTTTTCTGCACGAGGAGATACAGGCGACCTAAAAGTGAGTATTGGCAAGGACCAAGAAGCACTCCTTGAATACAATGTTAAGAAACCAGCCAGATCTCTGTATGCGCTTGAATACATGAACGATATGATGAAAGCAGTAGCTGCCTCAGATACTGTGCAAATGGAGTTTGGAAAGGGCACACCAGCCAAACTGCTCTTTGCAGTAAGTGGTGGTGGACATATCACCTACTATCTTGCTCCACGTGTTGAGGAGGACTTCTAAAAATCTTGAAAAAAGCGCTGTATTAGGAAAGGAAAATGTCAGAGGAACCTTCAATCCGTGAAGCAGCCAAATACCCTTGGTCCAAGGCCGCCCGTGATTTACTAAAGACTTTGGATGTCTCCTTAAGCGAAATAGACAAAAATTCGCGTGTTCTACAACGAGCAAAGCAGCGTCTTTTGAGTTCAATGGATACCAAATCTAGAAGCCAGATTTTTGAAGAAGATGTAGATGAATATATTGAACTCACAAGCTTCTTTGTTTCTAAAGCAATTATTGATGCAGTTGGAAGTATGTTTCTTCGACGACGATGGGCGACAGCGGAAGCTAAGAGAGCTGAGCATTTTCTTCACAAGGAATCAGATGCAAAACTAGCTTCTATAGCAAAACGTGAATTTGAATGGAAACTAAATTCGAAAACAACCCATATCGCTGGTCGAGTATTTTCACATAGTCTCCATTTTGCAAATTATCTTTCTGGAGCTGCAAGCTTTCATGAACGTGAATGGAAACTTGTCAATAAACGGTTGAATGATGGACTAGTACTGCTGCGCAAAGGCGAAACTGCAAGAGTCCTAAGTGCTGCAGTTGAAAAACTATTACTCAGAGATATCAAGAAGGTGAAAGCTTCCTTCCCAGAGAATATTCAACAGGTCTATGAAGAGATTGAAGCCTTGGTGCGAAGCCGCACAGACCGCATGAAACAGGAATTAACTGGCGAAATTGTACCAGACGCCTATCCGCCCTGCATGAAGGTTCTCTTAGCGGATATGATGGAAAGCAAACCACTATCTCATATTGCTCGGTTCGCAATCACTGCCTTCCTGCTAAATGTGGGGATGGACGTCGACTCTATCCTAGAGCTCTTCATGAAAGCTCCAGATTTCCGTGAAGATCTTGCACGATACCAAATCGAACACATTGCAGGTCAACGAGGAAGCACTGCCTATACCTCACCTGGCTGCCCCTACATGGTATCAGTTCGACTCTGCGTTAATAAAGATAAATTATGCGAACAAATTCGACACCCACTGAGTTATTATCGTAGGAGGAAATGGCTATCGAAACAGAAACGTTCCTGAAAAATCAGTTCGCCAATTATTATCGCCAAAATGGGCAAGCTCTTTTTTCACCACGTGGTTTTGAGGAACGAGAATTCGCATTTTTTTGGTTTTCACGTTCAGGTGCACTTCGACATCTTGGATTCACTGACACTAAAGAGTTAGGCAATTTCATGGCTAATGAAGGTCCAGCTCATGCCTTTTACTCTGCTGCCTATTATGAAGCACCAGATGCTCCGCAAATGCCTTTGAAGGGATGGCAAGGTGCTGACCTAATATTTGATATCGATGCTGACCATTTCGACCTTCCCTGCCAAAAAATACATGACAGTTGGTGGTGCCTTGAATGCAATCATCAAGGAACAGGGCATCGCCCAGAAACATGCCCAAAATGTAGTTCTCCTCGACTACAGGATCAGAAATGGCTTTGTGATAAATGCCTTGAGGCAGCAAAGGAAGAGACAATTAAAGTAATTGAGAACTTTCTAATCCCTGACTTTGGCATTTCCCAATCTAATCTCCTTATCGTCTTCTCAGGGCATCGAGGATATCACATCCATTGTTATAATGAAGAAGTACGCACTTTATCATCACCAGGGCGACGTGAGATTGTAGATTATATTACAGGCACAGGTATTGAGCTCAAATTTCATGGGTTAATAGATGACACTTACGGTCTTCCAAGGGGACCCGACATTCGCTCTCCTGGATGGGAAAGAAAACTTGCTCAGGGAATACTAACTCTTTTTCAGAACCCAGAACAACTTAAGGAGATATCTGGTCTTAATTCAAGGCAGCGAAGAGTCTTGACAAGCAATGCACCGACAATTCTTAAGTCCCTCCAAGCGAAAACACCAAGATATTCCACACCCAAAGGCATCAGGTTTGGAACATGGAGTACTATAGCCCAACATATTGTAGCTAAAACAAGTGTAGCAATAGATGAACCAGTTACTACCGACATACACCGTCTAATCCGTCTTCCTGGCTCACTCCACGGTAAAACTGGCTTTCTTGTCAAATGCCTAGATTATTCTTCCCTTGACGCCTTTGATCCCTTTCAGCAAGCTCAGGTTTTTAAAGGTCGAGCTAGGGTTTTCGTAGAAAAATCACCTGCTTTCAAATTAGGTGGCATTCAATACGCATCTATGAATAAAGAAAAGAAGGAGCTGCCACTGTCTGTAGCCATGTTCCTACTATGCAAGGGTGTAGCAACAATCACTTAGTGAAGGAGAGTCAACTAAAATGTATTCGAAACTTTTAGAACTGTGGAAACGGGAACGCAAAAATCCTGAATTACTCCCACTCCGTGACTCGTTCTTACAGGAACTACGGGTTCATATTGAACAAATACTCACTGCTACTCAAGCAGAGAATGGAAACGAGATTCAACGTCAAATCAGCAAGTCTGAGCTGACAAATCTTAGGTTTATGTTAACAAGTCTGCTCCAAAGGCGTATTGAAAAAATGCTCAAAATGCTTCTTGCATCTACACCCATCGATTATGATCTTCTGTCTCGACAAGAACGTAGATTTATTGAACAAGTGTCGAGAAATATGCGTACAGCCCTTTTAGTAGAGGAGGACCTCTTTGCCCCATTAGATGCTGAATCCTCATCAGGGTTCCTACTCATCCGATTCCTCGAAGAATGCCCAGAACTTGTTGGAGCTGATATGAAGACATATGGTCCATTCAGAGCGGATGACTTGGCGACACTTCCTTTGGAGAATGCCAGGATGCTAATACGAAGGAATACAGCAGAAGCTGTCAATTTTAAACGTGCGAATCCCTGACTACCAAGAGTTTTGTCAACGACAGATTTAAGAATCAAAGGTTTCTTCAGAGCGGATGACTTGGCGACACTTCCTTTGGAGAATGCCATTGTGACGATTCGAAGAAGAGTTGCGGAGCCAATCCTCACAGGAGCTTAAAGAAATGAAAGCCCCAAAGGTAATGAAATCCTATTGTGCACGATGTAAAAAGCATACTGAGCACACACTCAGCCTTTACAAGAAAGGTCGTGAGCGTGCAATGTCTGCTGGTCTACGTCGATATGACAGGAAAAAATCTGGTTATGGCTCTCAACCCAAACCAATCCAGAAAAGGTTCTCCAAGGTTACTAAAAAACAATCACTTCGGTTGAAATGCAAAGAATGTGGACATGTCACAGTCCGTAAAGGTCTGAGACTAAAGAAGCTTGAACTTGTTTAGAAATAGGAGAGTAATTTAATGTTCAAACAAAAAAACCAAATCCCCGAACCTAAATCACGATTCCTCCTTGTGAAGTGTAAAGAATGCGAGCATGAACAAGTAGTATTCGGGAATGCTACACGGGCAGTCGTCTGTGAAGCGTGTGGAAAAGCACTCACTGAACCAACTGGCGGCAAAGCCCGCATCCTCGGTGAAATACTTTCCGTCTTGGGATAGCTTGCTTATTCTGTCAAGTTTTGCACCAATTTCAGAATGTGACCCCTATGACAGAGGAAAGTGGTAAACGTAGATCATCCAAAGCTAGCCTTCCAGAGGTTGGTGACCTTGTTGTAGCAACTGTAACGCGGATTACCGCTCACGGTGCCTACGCAAGTCTTGATGAATTTAAGGGGCACGAATGTTTTATTCATATCTCAGAGATTGCTTCAACATGGGTTCGAAATATCCGAAACTTCGTCCGTGAAAACCAGAAAATCGTCGCAAAGGTTCTGCGCGTTGATGCACGGAGAGGACAGGTGGATATGTCACTGCGCCGTGTCACCAAAGAGCAGAGTCGAATGAAAATCCAGGAATGGAAACGCGCTCAACGTGGTATCAAACTCCTATCACTAGCAGCAGAAAAGATGGATAAAACCCTTGATGAAGCCCAAGAAATTGCTGGTAAACCAATAACACAACATTTCACAGATATACTCGAAGCTCTTGAAAAGGCCAAGGAAGCAGGACCTAAAATATTAACAGCCATCGGCGTGCCAAAGAAATGGGCGGAGTATCTTCATGAACTTGCATTAGCTCATGTGATAGTTCGAGAAGTCAGCGTTGAAAAAACACTAAAGCTGGTCTGTCTAAGTAAGGAAGGAGTGGAGGGTGTAAGAAAGGCTCTTCTTGCTGCTGAAAAAATTGTGGGTCCAAATGGTGGCGAAGTTTTTCTTGAAGGTGCGCCTCGATACCGGGTTCGTGTGAAAGCGAAAAATTACAAATTAGCAGAAGAAATCCTTGACCGTGCCATCACAGAAAGTCTGAAGGTTATCAAGGCTTGTGGTGGCGAAGGGCAAGTCGCAACAAGCTAATAAAATTCCATTTTTGGAGGCTCATACAATCCCTCGGCTAATTAAGAAATGCCCACAATGTGGTCAATATACAATGGACCCAAACAAATGCCCTAGTTGTGGTGCACCTGTCGTGAGTGCTCATCCACCCCGTTTCTCCATCGAAGATCGCTACGGTAAGTACCGTCGCGCAATGAAGAAATCACTACTTGCAGAAGAAGATATTGAGGGTGACAAGGAAGCCTCATAAGCTGATAATTGTCCAATCTCGAATTGGCATCCTTGGATATAGCCATTAAAGAGATTTGTATCTGTTGTGGGTGCTTGTATTGAAGGGGCAGAAGGAGTTGGTGTCGCTTCAACTATTATATCAAATGTCACATTCAATCCATTGTATAGGGTTGAATAACCCATGTAAAAGATTTCCAGCGTCACATTATTGCCCTGTGTAAGAGTAACGTCCGCATCTGTGGCATCAAAGTCAAAGATAATTCTGTCACCAGTGTAAAGTAGGAAACCACGATTTGCAGCATCTACCAAGGAGATATCCTCTCCATCAATACTAGCTGTCCTTCCAATGTAACAAAAGCCTTCACCAGTATTCTCTAATTCCACATGTACAGAGCCATTTTCATAAGCATAACATTCAGATTCGATTACAGAAAGTTCATAATCAGGTGCACGCCGAACTGGCACCTGAACCGATGTACTAAAACGTGGCTCAGTACCAGCGGCATACACTGTTACATCAAGTAGCATACCCAGCTCCAAATATAGGTCAACCTCACAATTCATAACCAGGGATTCACCGGGCTCTAAATGAAAACTCCCTGTGGTTGTTGTTATTATACCATGTTCAGGGTACAATGCATAGGCATCGAGGGTGGGTGAGCTGATATCTATTTCATCGATGTCGATGGGGAGACTACCTGTGTTTTCAACTCCCAAAACAACAGAGGAAACATTACCATCCAACGACACATCAGCTGGTACCATATTCACAGCATAGGCATTGCCTCCTGTAATCTCCATTGCAGTATCCAGCTTCGTGTAATTTACCTGATAGATTTTCATCAGCTGTACTTGTGAGACGTATGCAGGCTCAAATATATCGAAGAGAATATTTGTCGGATCAACTTCAGGCCAAGTATCTGCTGGAAGCTCTACATTAACAGCACTGCAATTAAGCCACAGCATATTGTAAATCATCGTATCAAAGTAGGGATCCTTATACGCTGTGCTAATGTCTGAATCTGTTTCATCCCAGAAGTACGATTCATCAGGAACTTGGTTACCAAAGACTTCGCCAGCAATACGTATCATCCACTGCCATTTACCCTCATCACCACTAAAGCCAGCTTGATTGAGTCCGAAATGGACAAGCACATATTCCACATCAAAGCGGCGGCATATCTTTAATGCCTCAATTGGATCCGTTTCCATAAGCATCCTGCCTACCCAGCCTATCTGCGTCTTATTCGCCGTTGCATTGTCTGAAACACACGGGCGATCACCCATCACACGTATCCAGTAGCCGTAATCCCACCAAGAGAGGAAAACCGCGTCTGTAGCTGTATGGGTCTGCATCCAAGAGAAGGTTTCAAGGTAGTCTCGATAATATCCGGTTTCCCCAGTATCGGGGTATCGGTAGCCCGGTGTCATCTCTGGACTACCCATGTAATTGGCTGCATTTAAGGCAGAGAGGGTCGAGGCAAGGAGGATGACAACGAGTAGAAGATATGTAGCTGAGGCAAAACTACGCGTTGTAGGTGGTGTAATTCGACGACGACGGCGTGTCAAGATGGGTCTTTGCCAAAAGACAGTTCGAAAGGGTTTCAGGGAAAAAACCAGACCATAAGCTCCAACAAGCGCTGCAGCTGGAGCTAATAGAAGCGCCAGTCGAATCATGGACCCACAGAAATAGATAGCCGTTAGTGTAAAAATGATGAGAAGAAGGTCACTCTCTCGTTCTCGTCGGAAGGCTACATAGAAACCAAAGGGAATGACCAATACAAGGAAATTAAGATTGTACCAGAATGTAGCCCAAGGTGAGGGCAGATGTTCACCAACCGATGCCAATAACTGAGCAGTTTTTCGGATAAAAGGATCAAGAACTGTGAGGAATTTGCCTGCAAGCCCTGTGAAGAGGGAGCCGCCGCCTTCCTGAGCAGCGGCAAGTTGAATAAATAGTCCGGATTGGAAGAGATATCCTAGTCCAACAACAATAAGGGCACACATGGCCCCAATAATGTACGGGGCAAAGGGTCGTAAATTAAGGGTAGTTCTATCCACGAGCCTGGGCATATGCCATTCTGAAATTCGAAGGCAACGCCAAAGTTCAATTAATACCATTAATCCCAAGATACCAAGGGGTATTATTCCTGTCGTTGAATTGACAAAATTAGGTCCTATTCTTGGTACACAGACAGCGATGAGAAAGCCACCAACAATTGTGCCAGAATATGCAAGAAGAAGACGTCGTGAGTATCGTCTGAGCAAAATCATGAGGAGTGCGTAGATAGCAAGGAGTTCGAAGATGTAGATATAAACGCTCCAACTAGCAGATAGATATCCGAGGGCAAGACCACCAAAAATCGAGTATGCAACTGAACCTTTCCTATGTGCCCGCAGGAAAAAGAAAAGTGTTAAAATAATGGCAAAGATGCCAACAGCTTCATTATCATAAAACCCTGCAATTGTACGTTGCGTATAAGCCGGGATAATAGCCATGAAGAATGCAGCGAAGAGACCGACCTCTTTATTAGCAGCCTCTTTGCCCAGGAAGTACATGGCGATAACGCCCAAGGTTCCCATTATCGGAGGAAAAATCACACAAAGGTAGAGTGCATCAACATGAATACCCACTGCCGATAAGCCATAATACATTAGCACCGTTGTGAAGGGTATACCAGGATAGGAAGACCTGGGAATATTTCTTCCATAAGGAACCCAAGTGCTTGTATCATACCATCCAAACCATGCTGGAATCCCATTTTCTATGATGTATTCGACCTCACGATAAGCATACCAGGGGTCAAAGGCTCGAAGCAATATCTCAAAGCCAATCATTGGCAACAAACGAATAAGGAGCGCAAGAATAGTAATTGCCAATAATCCAAAAGTTGAAGTTAAATTTGTCTTCGAGATTTCCACACCAGGTCTGTGGATGAATCGTCGCAGAAAAGCAACAATGGAGCGACCAATATCTCGAAGTGTCATGCCTTCACCAGAAGCTGTATGGAGTGTGGGCTTGATAATTATGTGACCTTAAAAAAGTTCTTGTATAGACAAAGAGAATTACTAGCTATTCCGACTCTAGTTTCTCGATAAACTTTTCATAATCTGCTGCGGTCATCAAACCCTCAATTTCCTTGTTATCCTCTGGCTTCAGGATTATCATCCAGCCCTCGCCATAGGGATCATTATTGACTTTTTCGGGAGCTTCATCAAGGCCGCTATTAACTTCTATCACTTCACCAGAAATAGGTGCGAAGAGATCAGAAGTAGCTTTCACCGAATCTACTGTGCCAAATACATCCCCTGCTTTGACTTTTGTGCCAACTGAGGGTAGTTCAACCATCACAATTTCATGAAGTTTTTCTTGAGCGTAGTCTGTTATTCCAACACGTATCTTTCCGTCCTCAAGAAGGGTCCATTCGTGTTCCTTTGTGTATCGTAATTTTGGAGGTATCTTTGTCATAGGAATACAACTCCGACAAAGGTGTGTTCAGAGCTGTCAGTATTTTCGGATATATAGCTCTTTAGTTATTTATCGGAATTATTCGGAAAATAAGATAAACGTTTAAAGGCTCCCTTTCCTCATTCAATGAACCTACACTCATGCGGGGGCCCTTCCAAGGGTCAGCAGCCGCAGGATTAGGCGGCGGGGGTATCTTGTCTATGGACCCCAAAGCCAAGCCTGGTTAAAGGCGCAGGAGTCTCCCAGAGATTCAGGGTGACGGCGAAACTCAAGATCCACATGATAGGAGAAATCCTGTCCGGAAGCGGTTCGAGGGTTCGAAGAAGACCTGCTTTGCAGGCTTCGAAACTCCCTCCCCCCGCACCACCATTACCTTTTTGACTACGGTTTCCTAGAATTCTATATAGCCCTTTCATTCAAAGAGGAAATAGCTATGCTTCACGTAATCTATCTCATGGCCAACAATGGCTTGTGTCTCCTCGACCAGAAATTTGGAGAACTCGAACTTGATCCAAACTTGGTCGCCGGCTTCTTTTCAGCTATAAGACAATTCTCCCAAGTTCTCTCTAAGGGTAAAGGCGAAGCACGAGTAGTAGAAATGGGTGAATTCTATGTAACCTACGCTTCTGGTGATTTTATCGTATGTGCTGCAGTAGTTGATAAAGATGATAATCGTCTAAGGATTTTGCAAGCACTCGATGAGGTAATCACGCGATTCTCTGAACGTTTCGCTGAGACACTAAAGGAATGGGATGGGAAACTGGTGTTTTTCTCCTTTGTGCCAGAACTCACAGAGCTTTTGAAGGGTGGAATGATTGGTGAGGTTGCACAGACTCTGCCCAAGTTAAAAAGAGGTCTTCCGCGTCTTTTGGTTAAGTTAGGCCAAGTAACTGAACAAGAATTTCAAGTCGCTAAGCTCTGTAGCGGTGAACGTACGCCAATCGAAATTGCTGAAAAAATGGGGCTTCCCCTAAATGAGGTTGAAGGTCTATTATACAAGCTGAAAAAACTAGACCTTATCAGTTACGAATAACTCGTATGTTGTTCAGTTTCTATAAGACCCATTGTTATTCCTGTTCTAAGTACAATACGCCTGCAGCAATAAGAACAAGGGAGAAGAACACGAGTATTGGAGCCAAGATATTGCCAAGGAATGGTGCTATCGCATTGAGGAATTCAATAACTAGGCTTGACTGGGCTACTCGTCCCATATAGTATATCATGAATCCTCCACCGATTAGGAAGTTACTGATGCGAAGTTGACCAACCAATTGAAATCCAATATAGAAGAATAGTATTGGTAATACTATACTGTAGAGTGGGAGGATTGCATAATTAATAGCAAAATAGCCCAAGGGGGGTGGCACTAACTCTGGATAGAAAAATTGTGGCAGTATAAGAACTAGAATGGCGATAATTAATGGGGGGCAGGATGTAAGAAGGACTTGCCAAAGGTGCTTTTCGAGAATTTGGTAGGTGAGAGTAAGAAATACTGTGAAAATGGCAAACCATGAGACTGTTGTTGCAATGGTCCACCAAAGAGTCTCTTTTGCATAGTAGTCATATACAAGGAAAAATGCACGTCCTACTCCTAAAAGCAAGAAGAAGAGACCGAATCCTAAATGGAATGGGTTCTTTGTTTCTCTATATCGGAAGGCGAGGAAATAGATGAAGAGAATGAAGAAGTAGCCGATGATGACAAACCAGCCACCAATAATTACGGTGTCTAACGAAGTAAAAGAACCATAAGCCATAATTTCAGCCCCTATCTAATTACAAGATTACAATAGCATCTCTTTCTCTCACAATATAAGCATGCTGTTCATAAACCAGGTTTATCATTTCAGCAAGAGGCAAAAGTTTAAACCTTTACAAACGTAAAGGTTGAAGCTCACTTTAAGCAGGTGGTCAAAGTGCTCGATCGCCGGATAATTAATGGTTCCAAAATCGATTCATCCCTTGCTGATGATATGGTTAAGGCGGGTCTAGACCGCATTCGTTCATGCATTCAATGTGGGACCTGCACGGGAGCATGTCCTTCAGGTCGTCGCACCGCCTACCGTACACGCCAACTCATCCGCAAAGCCTTGCTTGGATTCCGCGAGGAAGTTCTATCTGATCCTAGCCTTTGGTTATGTACAACCTGCGGCACATGTACAGAACGGTGTCCTCGCAAAATCGATGTTACTGATGCCATCATCTATCTACGTAACCTCGCAGTCCAAGACGGTTACATGCGCCCTGAACACAAAAACGTCTCTCATATGCTCTGTGAGACGGGACACGCTGTTCCAATTAATGATCCAAAATGGAGTAAAATGCGAGAAAGCCTAGGTTTACCACCATTACCCCCGACTGTTCATTCTTTTCCCAAAGCAGTTCGAGAGGTGCAAAAGATAATTAAGAAGACGGGTTTCGACAAGCTCGTCGGTTACAAGGGTGGTAAGAGTAATGAATAATCATACTTACAGCCTTTTTCTTGGTTGTGTTATTCCCAACCGGCTGCCACAAATTGAGGCGGCTACTCGGCTAACTTTGCCAAAACTTGGTGTCAAATTAGTTGAGATGAATGGAGCCTCCTGTTGTCCTGCGCCCGGCGTCATTCGGTGCTTTGATATTGATACATGGCTTGCACTTGTTGCACGTAATATTTCACTTGCTGAAGAGAACGGTCATGACATGCTTATTCTCTGTAATGGCTGCTATGGCACACTCATTGCAGGTGTACACGAACTCCAAGACCCAGAAACCCGGAAACGCATTAACAAAATTCTGAAAGAAACCGGACACAAAGTCAAGGGAACCGTTAAGGCGAAGCATTTGGCAGAAGTACTCTACAATGATATCGGAATGGAAGCTATTGAAGAGACCATAATAAGACCCCTTGAGTTTCGTGCTGCTATTCATGTGGGCTGCCATCTTCTGAAACCAAGCGACATCAGACCTTGGGGTGTTGTAGAAGATTTCACCGTGGTTGATGAACTCGTCGAACTCGTTGGAGCCAAAAGTATCGATTACAAACTAAAGGACATGTGTTGTGGAGCAGGTGGATGGTTACGATCTGCCATGCTTGATGTCTCCCTCGATATGACAAGAGAGAAATTCGAAGCCATGAGCCAGGCAAATGTTGACTGCCTTGTGAATGTCTGCAATTTCTGTCATCTCCAATTTGATCTTGGGCAGGTTCAGGTGAACAAGGAGTTTGGTACTGATTATCAAATCCCTGTTCTCTATTACACCCAACTTTTGGGGTTAGCACAGGGATTTACTCCAAAGCAGATGGGACTAGATAAACACTACATTTCAACCCAACCACTTCTGGATAAACTTGGGATGAGCATGTGATGTTGAGTCGTCAAGAACGCGTACCAATCATGCCACAGGAGGAGTCGACTACGAAGTGGCAAATCATAATCAATGATGATTGGTGCAAAGGATGCGAATTCTGCCACTCTTTCTGTCCACGTGATGTACTAGAAAAATCTGATAAATTCAATGCCAAAGGATACTATCCTCCCATTGTTAAGAATCCCGATAATTGCGTTGGCTGCAGGCTCTGTGAAGCCTTGTGCCCCGAGTTTGCCATATATGTAGAAGAAAAAGCTGCCAAATCAAAATAGGGGGAGTGAAAAACAGAGTGAGCAAAGCAGTTCTCACCGGCGAAATGTTCACCCAAGGCGACATTGCAGCAGCTGAAGGAGCAATTGCCGCAGGCTGCAGATTCTTCGCAGGATACCCAATTACCCCTGCTACAGAAATTGCTGAACGAATGGCTTATCGTCTCCCTCGTATTGGTGGACGATACATCCAGATGGAGGATGAAATTGCCTCCTGTACAGCTGTTGTAGGTGCATCCTATTCTGGAGTAAAAGCTATGACAGCTACTTCAGGTCCAGGTGTTAGTCTGATGAATGAAACCATCGGACTCGCAGCAATGACCGAAGCACCAATGGTTTTAGTGAACGTGATGCGCGGCGGGCCCTCTACCGGTCAACCTACGGAAGCTAGCCAAGGCGATATCATGCAGGCTAAGTGGGGCAGTCACGGTGATTATGAAATAATAGCTCTTTGCCCCTCCTCCGTCCAAGAAATGTTTGACCTAACCATCCAGGCTTTCAACTTGTCTGAAACATACCGGGTTCCAACTTTTCTTCTCGCAGATGAAATCATTGGTCATATGCGTGAGCGTCTAGTTATTCCTTCTGAAGATGAAATTGTCATAGTAAACCGGAAGAAACCAACTGGTCCAAAGGAGGATTATCTCCCCTTCAAAGCAGATCAGGATATGGTACCTCCCATGGCAGTCTTTGGTGAAGGCTACCATTTCTATGCTACAGGATTGACCCATGATGAGCGGGGTTACCCTGTGATGAACGAGGAGGCACAACTCGAACTTATCCCCCGACTCTGTGACAAGGTACGAAAGAACGCTGATAAAATCACACAATCTACCTCTACCGAGACAGAAGATGCTGAAATTCTTCTTATTGCATATGGTGGTGAAGCCCGAACTGCCATGCGTGCAGTGAAAGATGCACGAAAACAGGGAATGAAAATTGGTCTCTTCAGACCAATCAGTATATGGCCATTCCCACATAAGCAACTCAAAGAGGCAGCATCAAATGCCCAA
>JABXGU010000793.1 GCA_016550415.1 archaeon
ATACATGATATGTCCAATTGTCCCCTGTTCATCGTGAAAACACCAACTACAGAATGCTGATATAACGTTCTATTTTGATGCCATTCCTATTGTAGAGGAACCCCGTTCAACCATTCAATTACATAGCTATCAATTTTACGGAATCAAACAGAGTGAACTAAAACCCGACAACACGCACACTTAAATTGCCCAACCAGCTAATGAGAGGACACATTCCGCATAAATTTGTATCCAACACTTCTACTATGGTGAAACATATGATTCGAACAAAGCTTACAGAAATGCTTGGCTGCAAACATCCAATTATCCAAGCTCCAATGGGACCATTCTACACTACAAAACTCTGTGCTGCAGTATCTAATGCAGGTGCATTTGGCATCATCTCACATACCAACCTTAGAAACCTCGACCCCATTGCAGAGATGGAGAAAAACATCCTCGACGTTATTGAAAATACAAGCAAGCCTTTCGGCGTGAACATTCGTACAGCTCGTTTGCAAATCGATTATCCAGAACTCATCAAACTTATCCCCAGAATCCGAAAGGAAAATCCGAAAGTCCGAGAACAACTAAAACTTGTGATAACCTCTGCTGGTGACCCACGACCAGGAGCACACTATTTCAAGACTGAGGATCCGGATCTTCTCCATTTCCATGTCATCCCTGCAAAGTGGCTCGCTGATAAGGCCCTAAATCCCGCCTGGTATCAGAAAAAGAACCCAGGTACAAAGGGCGATCATCTCGATGGTATCATCGCTACCGGCTATGAAGGTGGTGGTCATAATAGCTATGAAAAAGTAATGACATCTGTGCTAACACAAGAGATGGTGGAGTTATGTGGTGACCTACCTGTTGTTTCCTGCGGAGGATATTTCACTGGCAAGGGACTTGCGGGAGCGCTTGCTATGGGTGCTGTAGGTATTCAGATGGGTACCAGGTTTATCGCTACGAAGGAGTGCGAATTTCATGATGAATATAAGGCACTCATTCTACCTGCAACAGATGAAGACACGGTCATGACTACAGGTGCGTTTGGCCCCATTCGTTTGCTAAAGAACGAATACTCACAGACTCATGGTTCGCCCGTACCTGATCGAGCGGCTAGAATGGCTGAGGAACAATCAATGACTGCAGATGACCTATTAGATGAGATGGAGCGCTATGAATTGGTCTACCGTGGCAATGTCCAGAAAGGACCAATTCTGGTTGGTCAAACAATAGGTGGCATCAGCGATATTCCAACAGTCAAAGAGGTCATTGACAGAATAATAAAGGAAGCAGAAGAGCGATTGCGAGCAGTTCCAAAACTAATTAGCTAGATTCATTCATTTGCAGATTTTCTGGATAAGGCTGGCGGGGTTGGAAAAGTTCCCAGCCCCTCCCCCGATTTTCTTTTTTGAAAAAGTTTCTCCAAGGTAATAATACTAGAAAGCCCGTAAAACCAGTTTAGAAAGAAAGACCTTTTTTCATATTTTTTAAGTGAAAAGGAGAAGTATTAAGAGTTGTAACCATTTGGTTGTATATAGGGTGTGTGAAATTCACAACTGAAAGCCTTGAAGCAGTAGAAGCAGAGGCAGAAGAGGTACTATGTATTACTGTGACTACAGTTGTGGATAACGAGGTTGCTATGAAAGGTTTAGGTAGTGTGTGGGGGCTCTCCTTCTATATCGAAATAGAATATCCTAGTCGAAGTGAAGCTATTCTTTTCGATACAGGTGGAAGTTCTCAAGTTTTTCGACATAATGCTAAAAAGCTAGGCTTGAACCTTGCAGCTGTGCAAGCCCTTGCCTTCTCCCATTTTCACCATGACCACTTTGGAGCATTTGAAACAGCCTTGAAAATGATCAATAGGAGTAATTGTGTTGTTTACATTCCCGCACCACACAAAGCAATTGAAGAGACACTGGCTAAAATGGGAGTACGTTCTATTGTAGCAAACGATAGTCAAGCTGTTATCTATGGTGTACGAACTAGCGGAGCTTTGGGTCCAATAAAGCTTAGAGAACAAGGTCTTGTCATTAATGCACCAGAAAAAGGATTAGTGGTTATCACAGGATGCGCACACCCGGGAGCCTTTAATCTAGTGAAGAAGGCAAAACAAGTATTTCCAAATCGACCTGTCTTTGCTCTCATTGGCGGTTTTCATATCAAGACAAAGGAAGATGGACAAAAGCTAGGAAAGGCCCTGAAGAAATTAGGTTTAGGTCTTGTTTCACCCTGCCACTGTACAAGCAAAGATGCAAAACAAGGAATCTTAGAAATTGTCGGAAAAGAAGTATACCAACAAAATGGTAGTGGCACTAAAATTACCATTCAATAGGATTTTACTATACAAAACTGACAAATTGAAACTCCTAAATCCTGGGGGTATTATTTCCGTTTACGTGAAGCCAAAGCCTTCTTTATTTTCTTCAGAACAGCAGTGAAATCGTCACCCAATTCTAATGGAATATCCAAACTTTGGAAGGGTGATAGTATATCTTGTGCAACTTTTGCTTGTGTACGTGATAAACCCTGCTTTATCAATTTCTTAACAGCAGTAATCATTTCACGAAAAGCAGGATAGAGTGTTGAAGTGACATAATCAGGAAAAACTTCTCTTTTGTTAATATCTACATAATGGATTTCAACGCCATGTTTGTAGCAGGGAGCCAAGATTCGTTCTCTGATCTCTTCAGTGGTTACACCAATTGGAAGTACGAGAATATGTTTTGCCTTGGGTACAGCAATCGTATTTTGGACACAGCGACCAATAGCTTCATAGACATCACCAGTACTTGCGATCCATTTGGCTTCAGCCGCTAATGTCTGGTCCCCGGATTTCGCAAGTATATCAACGATGCCAGAGCGTATCTTTGCCTTATATTCAATCTTGAATCCTCGGTCTTCTAAATACCTGGAATAGACACTGAGTAATAAGAATTCAGACATCTGAATAACATCCTATAGACTATGTATGCATTTGAAGGTCTATTTCTGATTGTCGGCGAAAACAAATACTTCTATGAGAGATGTTTCCGAGGAACATTAGTCACTGCCCAGACTATGCCACGGTCAGAAGAATAGATGTACTTTGGTCTCTTAAAGGTTGGAGCAAGCTGGATATTATCAAAAGGATCAGGTCGATCAGCTATTTCCATTCTCACACGTACAATCTCAGTTCCACAAGCGAAGTTGAACCGCACAGTTGAAACATAATATCTAGGACTTCCTAAGCCCACTCGTTCGAATACGTGAGTAATCCAAGGACGAACCTGCCCAACATAAGCAGTCGTATTCACTTTGAAAATACTATCAGTCCATCCAGGGATTTCGTCCCGTGCCATTGTTTTTACTCTGATTTCATCAGAACCTTCCAAGACTATGTTGCTAAGAGAAAAAATTGCTAATTTTCGAGGGTCAGGATAAACTGGACATTTTCGCTTGCGTATAACAAGGTATGAAGCAATACGGTTTAATGAAATTCGATGGCGAGATGTTGATTTAAAGTATTTATCCAATTCAGAACGGAGGTCCTCCATATCAATGTCACGACGAAAATCCCTTTCGCATGCAGCTTCATATAACATGTCTGGCTCAAACGGTGGTGCTGGAGCTTTTCGATCTAGTTGAACAACAAGCAAAGCTGTATCTGGAGCAGCTTTTTCCAGAGATTTAGGGGAGGTTTTTGGATCAACGAAGCCAATCTGTTCACCATTACGATCAACAACATGGCAACCCACTAATGGGATATAAGAGGTCAAAGGTGGTTATCACCTTTGATTATGTAAAAAGCCGAGAGATATAATCCTTCGTTATTGCCATTTTAATGAAATCTGGATCTTTCTCTGGAATTTATTTCACGGGTATTGTTTCCTAGCGCGTATACAAAGAAAACTGGGACGTTTAGAAAGCTTCTCGTATGTTTCTGGGTCGTGTTGTTGGCATTTCTCCGTAGGACGTGCTTCAATGATTTGCTCCACAAGAAAACCCGTTTCTACCAATGGAGCAATCATCGCCTCTAAAGGTCTCCGATAGTGGGGCATTTGCACAGTAATACCAAACCCCCGCCATTCGGTTTTACCAAGTTCAGTTATGAAATAATCATCTTTGCCATAGGTTATTAATTCAGTAAAAGGGTGCTCTACAGAAAAAATAAAGAGCCCCTCATTTTGGAGAACACGAAAGAACTCTGTAAAAATAGAATTCCAATCTCGGATGTAATCTAACACTAATGGACAAAGCACAATATCGAAGGATTCGTCTTTGAGAAATATGAGTGGCTTGCTTAGGTCCGCTTGTCGCACTTCAACAAGTGACCCCAATCTTTGTTTTGCCAGTTGGACCATCTTTGGACTAACATCGAGGGCAAGGACAAATGCGCCCTTAAGCACTAACCATTCAGAATATGAGCCAGGACCACATCCTGCATCCAAAACCTGTTTTCCCTTGACAGAGGGTAACAATGATAGAGTTGCTGGGCGCTCAATGTAAGCATTTTCAGCCTTTGTATCGACTAGGGCAGCATAACGTTCCGCTAAGGCTTCATATGCCTCCAATGCAATTGGTTTCTCATCCTCCTTATCAGTCATTGTATTGTCAGTAGAAATTCTTTGTATTTAGGGGATTCGATTCATGTTTGCCACAAATCTAGTGCATAGATACTAGGGGCAGAATCTAGACAATAGTAAAGCCCCATGAAGCCAAAGATGTTCAGGCTAGTGTGTATGTTTATGCCCAAGGGTTTGATGCATCATAAGGTGGGTTAGTTTAAGCTGTTTGACACCGCGCAGCCCCTTGAGCTCCTTTGCCAGTTCTCGGATGGCACCTGCTTCTCCATTCACCACAATAACAAGCAAACAGTGTGTATCATCCAGATGAATATGAATTGATGAACCAATGAGTCCAGGGTTATGATGCTGGATTTTGGTTAGTTTTGATTCTAATCCACGCACTTCATGATCATAAATTAGAGTGATCGTGCCTACTGCGTGTGCTTTAACATCGTAATCCCACTGGTATTCAGTGATAAAGTCACGCATCGCTTGTTGTATCGCCTTTGACCGGTCAAAATTCATTTGTTCTATTACCTTGTCAAAATCTTGCAGTAGTTCGGGAGGGAGTGAAATAGTTATACGAGCAACACCAGTTTTTGCCATTTTGTTTCTCCGTCCTTGAGAGATATAAGATCTAACTTGAATGGAATCTGCTCTGCTATGAGTTTTGTGCAAATTATCAATCCGTAAAGCCTTTATATGAGTATGAAAAATATGCAAAAAAGTATTACTATTTGAGTGTGTAAAAAATGCACATCCCTGACGGTTTCCTAACTCTTCTCATCAGTGCTGCATTGTGGATTGTTGCCATAGTGTTTCTAGCCCTTGCATTCTGGCGTTCAAACAAAATGCTCGAGGAGAAGCAAATTCCCCTTATGGCAACTCTGACAGCCATGTTCTTTGCAGCACAGATGATGAATTATCCCATAATAGGAGGTACAACAGCCCATCTACTAGGTGGGCCCATCCTAGCAATCACCCTTGGCCCCTACGCTGCTTTGATTTCGATGACAATCATCCTAACGATTCAGGCACTCTTCTTTGGTGACGGCGGCATCCTGAGCTTTGGTGCCAATGTCTTCAATATGGGCATTGTTGGAACATTCATTCCCTTCATTGTATTCTATCTTATCTGGAAGATTTCACCCAGCCGCAATGGAATGATTATCGGCGGATTCCTTGGTGCCTTCACTGGAGACTTGTTAGCGGCCATCGCTGCAGGTCTTGAACTTGGATTATCCTATCCAACCTTCCCATACAGTCTCCCTATTGCACTCGCAGCCATGACAATTCATCACTCAATAATCGGCGTTATCGAAGGCGTAGCAACTGCTGTCATTCTCCTAGTATTCTATCAGGTTCGCCCTGATTTGCTATCTACAAAGCGTGTGGCCCCACTCATCACAGGAGATTTGTCCCCCGCTATAAAGGAGATGTAGTTGAGATGGAAAAAAAGTATAAACTGATGATTTGTGGGTTCATTGTAGCAGTGGTTTTTGTTACTGTTGGTGTTATTGTGCTGGGATTTGCCAACGAAACCCTCGACGTAATTGCGGAAATGTTTGGTGCACCAGAATGGGAAATATGGTTCCCACCATTCCCTGATTATGAGATTCCAGGTTTTGAAGGCAATCTGATTTCCAACTTCCTAATTGGCATTGGATTCACAGTACTTATCCTAGTACTGACCTTTGGAATCATGTGGGTTGTTACGCGATTACGGGCGAAAGGTTAAACCCTTTCCCCGCCTCCACTTTTTTTGAGGTTCACAATGTGTTCAAAGAATTTCTGAAAGTGTTAGGTGACAGCCTTCGCATTGAAAAATATGCCAGCCACAATGGATTACTCCAGCGTATTGATCCGCGCGCCAAACTTCTTGCCCTTACTGGTTTCATAATTGTGGCCATCCTCCTTCAGAATGTTTTACAATTCTTGATTATGCTGATGTTTTTAACCCTTCTAGCAATTGCTTCTCGTTTACCTATACGAGCTTTTTTTAGCCGTCAAAGTATGATAATGGCTTTCTCCCTAGCCATTGTGTTACCATTACCTTTCATTACTCCAGGCTATGCATTATTGACAATCCCATTTGGGCCTTGGCTGGTTTGGGTGACCTATGAAGGTGTATATCGAGCTGTCTTCTTTGCGATGAGGGTATGGGTTTGCGTTGCGGCTCTGAGTTTGTTGACTCTAACCACACGATTTAATACATTAATTCATGGAATGGAACGACTTCATTTTCCACAGCTTTTCATTCAATTGACAGCTATCACTTATCGATTCATCTTTCTTTTTACTGATGAAGCATACCGCATGGGGTTGGCACGAGAGGCTCGAACTGTTCGTAAGGAGCGAGTAGTACGTTTGAGGACTTGGCGCACTATTTCCAGTATGATCGGCAGTTTATTCATTAGAGCCTATGAACGTGGTGAAAAAGTGTACCAAGCTATGCTAGCCCGTGGTTATAGTGGAAAATTCCAGTTACTTGATCAGCTTCAATTCAGTGTCAAGGATGGGATATTCGGGTTGGTATTATTATTCACAGCTTGTTTGATTTATTTTGCACCTGTTTTCTTTCCAATTACTTTGATTGGAGGATGGTTTTAGACAATGGTTCATTGCGCAGTTGATATGCAAGGTGTTCAGTATCGTTATCCGGATGGGCATGTTGCACTTGATGATATTGACTTTCAAGTTGGATTGCATGAACGTGCAGTCATTCTTGGTGCAAATGGTGCTGGGAAGTCAACTTTGCTATCTGTGATGAGTGGAATACTTGAACCCACAAAGGGAAGTATCAAAATCTTACATACTGAATTGACTCCAAAGACAGTTCGAAGTTTGCGAGCTTCGATGGGGCTAGTCTTCCAAGAGCCTGATAACCAGCTCTTCATGCCCACATTGTTTGAAGATGTTGCCTTTGGCCCATTGAATATGGGGTTACCTGTGGAGGAGGTGCGTGAACGTGTTAGTGAGGCCCTCGATATTGTTGGTCTTTCTAACCTCAGAGATAAACCTCCCCATCATTTGAGTGTTGGTGAAAAGAAGCGTGCAGCTATAGCAACTGTTCTCGCCATGCAACCAAAAATCCTGATTCTGGATGAACCTACTGCACATCTGGACCCAAAGAGTCGAATGGAGTTCATTGATTTCCTTACACAACTCCATCAAGAAGGAGACCTTACATTGATTACTGCCACTCATGATGTTGATAGTGTCCCCCTCCTTGCCGACCGTGCATATATCCTTAGCCAAGGCAAGTTAATCAGAGCAGGGACAGTTGCAGATGCCTTCTCAGATACTGAAACACTACGAAAAGCAAATCTTATGCCTCCGATTATGACTCAATTATTCCAGCGGATTCACAATTTCTCAAAGCAGAAAGGCAATGGACCACTTCCGATGACCCTTCATGAAGCAGTCGAAGCATTTCGTCAATTATGAACATCTTCTGGAGGACTCATTAATTACTAGATCTTTATGCCCATCTGGGATTGATTGAAGAGAACATTCACAAGAACGACAAACTCAATTACATCTTCTTTAGTGTGAACAACTCAATTCAAAAAAGGCCCACCCCGACTTGATTAATGCTTAGCATTCGTCCCTGAAAATACTAGGGGAGAAGCGAAATATTATCTAACAAGAACTAAAGAGATTTGAATTAAGGAGAGAATTGGTGAGAGTGAGGATGTCTATGATTCGGATGAATGATATCTCAATTGTGATTGGTGGTGAAGCTGGAGCAGGTATTTCTGCTGCAGGTTTTCTTTTGGGTAAAGCGTTTTTGCGTGGCGGTCTGCACGTTTTTGGAACAATCGATTATCCCTCTTTGATTCGAGGAGGGCATAACTTCTATTCTCTTCGTGCAGCCAGTAGACCAATCTTAACTCAATGGGACACAATCGACTTAATGATTGCACTTGATGAAAAGACGATTAGCCATCATAAAGATAGGATGGTTCCAGATGGTGGAATCATTTATGATAGCGATCAAATACCTGTTGATAGCTCTACTTTGCCCTCTAATGGAGTTCAACTGTATCCTATCCCTCTTGAAACTATTGTAAAAGAAGTGGAAGGAACTAGAGTGGTTCGTAACACGGTTGCTTTGGGAGCAGCCATGGGTATTCTTGGATACGATATAAAACGCCTTGATGATATCCTGCTAGAAACCTTCACGGATAAAGGTGACGAAATCGTCGCAATGAATGCAAAAGCAGCCAGGGAGGGTCATGACCGTGCGAAGGCTCTATACACCAGCCAGTTTTGCTGCCAAATTCGACCTCAACCAGATAAAAGTGCAAAACGAATATTCCTCACAGGAAATGAAGCCATTGCTCTAGGAGCCATTGCAGCTGGCTGTAAATTATATGCAGCGTATCCCATGACTCCTGCTTCGCCCGTACTTCATTTCCTCACCGCTCAAGCTGAGCGATTCAATATTGTGACGATTCAAGCAGAGAGTGAAATCGCTGCTATCAATATGGTGATTGGAGCTGCAAACTTAGGTGTTCGTGCAATGACTGGCACATCAGGGGGTGGCTTTTGTCTTATGACAGAAGCTCTGGGTATGGCTGCTATGACCGAAACACCCATAGTGGTTATGTTAGGGCAAAGAACTGGTCCTAGCACAGGGCTACCCACATATACTGCTCAAGGTGACCTCCTCTTTGCAATTCATGCCTCTCAGGGCGAGTTTCCACGAGTGGTTATAGCCCCCGGTGACGTTAGAGAATGCTTTGAGAGCACCGTTGAAGCTTTCAACTTGGCTGAGCAGCTCCAGATGCCTGTTATCCTCCTAACCGATAAGCACCTATTGGAAAGTCATTGTTCAACCAAGTCCTTTGCCACCAAGAATGTCTTAATTGATCGTGGTAAACTCCTTTCAACTGAACGTTATACTGGACCTCAACCCTACCTACGGCACCATATTACACCTGATGGAATCTCACCACGACTTATTCCAGGAACCATGGGAGCCACCACACACAGTGACTCTGCCGTACATAATGAACAGGGGTTTGTTGATGATGATGCTGATATGACTCGACGCATGGCAGACAAACGATACCAAAAAATTGCAGAGCTTAAGAGGATACTTGCCAAACATCATACCATTAAGATTCATGGTTCAACTGATGCAGAAGTTTCACTCATAGGCTGGGGTTCCACTAAGGGTGTAATTTTGGAGGCACTCAACTTACTGAAGGAAGAAGGAAAGGCACTCAGTTTTCTACAAGTACTCTATCTTAGCCCCTTTCCAGCTAAACAAATTTCCACTTTTCTTGAGGGGAAGCCCACAATAATCATTGAAGAAAACCAAACCGCTCAGCTCGCCAGCCTTATCCATGAACACACAAACATCACAATCACCCATAAGATCCTTCAATACGACGGCCGCCCCTTCAACCCATTACAACTCGCTGCTAAAATCAAGGAGGTGCTCTAATTATGACAAAAATAATACTACAAGACTTCAAAACAGATGAACCCAATACATGGTGTCCTGGTTGCGGCAACTTTGGTGTTTTACGGGCACTTCAAACAGCCCTTGTTGACCTTAAAATGCCAAGGGAAAAATATCTGATAGTTACAGGAATTGGTTGCCATGGAAAGTTATTCAACTATGTGAATATTAATGGATTTCACACAATCCAT
Organism: archaeon; assembly: GCA_016550415.1. The sequence continues at coordinate 10,197 of JABXGU010000793.1, forward strand.
GGTCGCGTGTTACCATTAGCAACCGGGGCAAAGTTAGCGAACCATGAATTGATTGTCCTTGGATTTGCAGGAGATGGTGACCAATATGATGAGGGGCTTGGGCACCTTCCACATGCCGCGCGTCGCAACATTGATGTCAAATTGTTTACCCACGATAACAAGGTGTATGGGCTCACCACAGGGCAGACAGCACCAACTAGCCAGCAGGGCTACAAAAGTAAAACATCTCCTAGTGGGGCGATACCAACACCCATCAATCCACTTCTCTTGGCATTAGCTAGTGATGCAAGTTTTGTTGCTCGAGGATGGGTGGGCGATGTGAATCACTTGAAGGAATTAATAAAGACAGCCATCAAGCATCCAGGGTTCACGCTAGTGGATATCCTCCAAGTCTGTTTCACATTCAATAAGGTCAACACATACCAGTTTTACAGGGATCGCGTTTACAAACTTTCGGAAACAAAACATGACCCAACCGATTTTCACCAAGCTGTGGAACGTAGTATGGAGTGGGATGAGAAGATACCAATTGGCATATTTTACAAAAAGGAACGTCCAACTTATCGTACCGCATTACCACAATTAAGTAAACAGCCCTTATTCAAACAACAAGTTCAGCCAATTGGGCTTGATGAACTTGTCAATGAATTCTCTTAGTTTGCTTTAATCGGGAAAGAAATCTAGAAATATAAAGAATGGAGAGCCTGCATAGCGAACTATGCAGGTTTAATATAGTATGCTATGCTCTCGCCTTTTATTTCAGGGACAACTTTTACCTTCATGCCAACCTTCGGCTTGCTGGCCAAACCTTTCATATGTCCAAGTAGGTGAAGGTTATCCTCAAATTCAATGATACCAGCAGCATAGGGCACATTGGTTTTGCGGGCAATTCCCTCAGGAGCGAAATGGACAATTGACCATGTATATAATGTACCTTCAGGTTTGACCTCAAACCATTCCAT
>JABXGU010000794.1 GCA_016550415.1 archaeon
AATCGAATCGGAAAAGTAACCGAAGAACAAGTAGCACAATTCATGCGAAACCAACTTAATGATGCAAAACTTAGTTTCATTGACGGTCCGATGGTAGCTGTCCAAGAAAATGCAGCAAATCCTCACTATACACCCCAAAACATTACCATTAAGAAAAATCAGCTTCTCATGATTGATCTTTGGGCGAAATGGACTATTTATGCTGATATCACACACATGGCTTATACTGGTTCAAAGATACCTCCAGAGATACAAACTGTCTGGAATACTGTTTTGGAAGCCCGCGATGCAGCCACGGAGGCAATAAAGCCAAACACTCCAGCTCGTATACCTGACGAAGTTGCCCGGGAAATCATCATTTCCGCTGGATTTGAGAAAGGCATCTTTCATCGGACTGGCCACAGTATTGATGAACGTTCTCATGGCCGAGGGGCCAACTTAGATAGTCACGAAATGCCTGAAACCCGTCTTCTCTTACCTAACACCTTAACATCCGTTGAACCCGGTATCTATCTAACGGGTAAATTTGGTGTGAGAAGTGAGATTGATGTCGCCGTGACTAAATCAGGATATGAGATTACAACACCACCACAAGAAAGCTTTTTGTGCCTGTAGCATAATAAAGAACCAACACTCTCTATTGAAAGAATGCAACCGACGGGTAATGATACTATGGCAGACAAATTTGTTTTACTTCTCGAGTTTTCCTCAGGCATTATCGAACCTCTACCCCTTTCTACTGATGCCCTGACCGAAGACCGCATCGTAATTGCAATCGATGAGTTGAAGGAAAGGGTTTGGCTGTGTGAGGGAAGTGCAACATCTTTGGTTGAACGTCGAGCGGCACAACGAAAGGCCCGGTCTCTTGTCAGTGCAGGTTATCAATTGGGTCCTTACCGAATTGGACGTGATGTATCTGATATCGAAATCATTGACGGAGAGGTTCTTGATGACCCCGAAATCAAAGGCTACTATGACCAACTTGTTCACACCCTAAGCCAAAAATTTAAAATTACAGAGGGCGTTCTTGGGCGCTTCGGGGGAACTCCCACCGCTAGTCCTCCGCCCCCACAACCGAGTACTACTCCGGCTCCCACTCAACCGCCTACTCCAGCACCTTCCGAGGAATCCGTCGCAGCTGCTCCAAAGACATCCACTCCGATTTCCACTCCCTCTACAACAGAAACCGTCGCTCCCAAACCGACCCGTGAATTTCAGGATCTTGGCATAATCCGCGTTGGCATTCTCATCTCTTCAATCCTTGACTTCTTCCCTATGTGTTATGTGAGTGCAACTAAGATTGAAGAAGGCACACGATATTCAGTTGAGGACCCAGACGGCATCATTTGTCAACTTGAAGTCAGAAATGGCTCAGTACACTTTCTCCAACGTTATGATTTCAGAGGAAGACGAAACGATATTCTGGGTCTTCTCCGGGACCGCTTAGCTGCAGCAAATCTTTAATGCAAAATTAACTCGTAATTTTTGCAGGAATTGTATTAGATACCCAACTTAACTCAGGTTCAGGGTCAAGTTAATAAATACGCTAACAAATTCTAAACCGGACCCTGAGTAGAATAATGTGGGAACCAATATTACGGTAGTGAATTCAGGGTTGAAATTATATCGAACAAAGTCAAGCTTCAACTTGAAGATGACACTTGGAGTGCTATACAGATGACACGTATTGTGATGCTGGAAATTGGTGGATTAGGATTTGTACGCTCTATCCGACCAGGGGGACGCAAGCTGCGAGGAGATGTTTGCCTCGCCGTAGTCGATGAACAAAATAAAGCCTTGTGGTTTTGGATGGGTAGTGGAATTCAATACGATAAACGGCGTACAGCCAAAGCGAAAGCTGAGCAAATCGCTTCGGAAGGACAACGTATTGGGGATGAAGTCTTAGGTCGTGGATTTTCACTCGTCGTCATCGATCAAGACGCCATGGAAGACCCAACCACATCTAATAATTACTCAACCCTTATCGCCTTGTTAGAATCACCTATGGAAGTGCAGTCGATAGCAAATCCGAAAGGCACACTGATTATAGGGCACCTTCAAGGAGGTGCACCAACAGCCCCAGTGGTCACAGGTGCTCCAACGCCCACAGAAGAAGTATCAGTACAACCTACTGTCGCTACCCCTACCCCCGCCGCTCCAAGAAAAGTCACAAAACTAGATTTGGAAGCTGCCTTGATGGCCATCATTCGGGTTCATAAGCAAGTGCACATTGAATATAAGAGTAAAGGGGATTCTGAGGAAGTAATTATTGAGAGCATTGACGGACTTAGCCACAAAATGAAACGGTCTAAAGGCAGATTATCCTTCAAATGGGATCCCAAGACACCAAAAGAACTCAAAGAGCTCGTTGCTCACGAACTCAAATCCTTGGCTGGATAATCCAACGATGATTCTAGGCTGAAAATATGAGTGTTATCCTTTTTGCTTTAGCACTAGTTGGGTCATATGCTGTGATAGGAGCTGGCATTAAACTCATAGATTCTGTGGCTGATACAGCCGCTCTACCTTCATTTCGTCCCATTCATATCTGGGTTCTTACTATTGGGTTGGGCTGTCTTGTAAATTTACTAGTATTGTTTGATATCTACTCAGCTGTCCTCGTGCTAGCTCTTGTGTTGGGATTGATTATCGCTCGGAAAGTTGACAATATGTACTTCATTACTCTCGCAGTGTTCGTTTTTCCCATCAGCGTATTCCGAATTTTAGAACCGACTATTTTCCTGCTCATCCTTCCAACTTTGGTCTTAGTCATTGTTACTTCAGCATTGGATGAATTGTTGCACTCAAGGTCCTACAAATTCCAGAACAAATTGTTTAACCATCTATTTGCTCATCGTCCAATACTGAAAATCACTGTATTACTTCTCCCTTTCTTCGGTTGGTTAACGATCTTTCATGCTGCTGCGTTTTGGAGTTTCGATATTGCCTATGATTTAGTGGCATACTATTTTGGCGCCTTTCACATGCCTCCAACCTAGGTGCTTTCCGACAACACTATAGAATTAAGCCTCCTGCGCTTTTTTGGAAAGGTTTAAGTCGGCTCGGATGCCAGGAAAAGACATACTGGTGAGGCTATCCGATGAAAGCAAATATCTCCCTTTCCTACCGAGGCTCCACCCGTGAAGAAAACGCAACGAAAACAGGGTGGATTAATCTCCTCCTCAACCAACATGGGCGAATTATTAGCAAACTACCTCTAGGAGACGGACGGTTCAATTTTGTCATCGAACTCGATGATTTGGAACGTTTTACTCAGTCGCTGTTCGAGTTCACCCGCCAAAATCCATGGCTTCGAGTGGAAAAAGTTTCAACCCACGCTTAGGATTCCGATGCCTAAGGCTCCTATGACTGAGATAACGAATGTGAAGGCTAGCTGAACAGTTCGAAATCAGAGGATCCGCCCTTCTCCTCTTCTTCTTCTGGTGGCTCCTCTTCATTCTCTTCAAGCGTTACTTCGTCCTCTTCATTCTGAGGATTCTGAGTTATCTGCGATAATTGTTCACGCATTGAATCAACCACTGAAGCGGGCTTAGACTCCTCAGAGGGGGCTGATTCTGCAATGGATCCAGGTGAAGTGACTATCAATTGTCCTTCTGCTGTCAATTGAGGTTGTTGGCCAAAACAACGTACAAATGCATCGATGTCTTCCTGCGCAACTGCTCGAATTTCTGAGAAAAGAATTGCTTCGCCATGACAGAAAAATCGTAACTGCAATCGCAGGACAGTAACCTGAAATTCATTGGGACCAACCGGGATCATATTCGCTTGTCCATAACAATCAGCAACCGCAAAAAGAACCTTTGAGGCAAGCTGTTCCTCATAAGTTAAAATTCGTCGCCGAACCGGAGTGGCTTTACGGACTGGCTCAGGAACAATGGTCTGCTCAATGACCTCAACCTTTTCCTGAAAGGTTTCTTCAAAAGTGGAAATTGGTGCTTCCTCGTCAATCACCACCAGAAAATCTGAGGTCTTTTCATGCGTTTCAAGAAGTTTCTGTAATAGTGAAGCCTTTGGATTCTGTAAATCACCAGGCACCTCAATGAAAGTTGTGCATTTGGTGCCATAATGGATTTCGTCTACATGTGTCCCATTTTTCATAATAAAGCGTGCCTGCCGAAGGGCGGTTGTTCGTTGGAGCATCGAGGTCCCTCGTCCTAACCACACCCATACGATACCTTCAGCCTCATCAACGATGAGGATGGCACGACCATCAACAAGGTGGTTCGGATTCCAATGCAGGGGTTGCATTTCGCCTCCTTCACCAAGGATTTCAATCATCCCAAGGTATTGCTTCATTTAGTGCATCACCGCAAGAGCCTGTGTCACCCTTGTGCAGCCACACATCGGGCGTTTCTACTAAATATGAAGTAATGAGGTCTATAAGAAATTGTTGTGTCATGGCTTTTTCTTTCGAAGCTCAACGAGGATTTCTTCTGCTTGATCATATCGAACCCGTTTTTCTGCAATCATCTTTTTAGCAACCTGATCTACTTCATCTCCCGATGCCCCTGCTGCTATAGCAAGGTTCCGTGCGTGAAGCTTCATATGACCAGTTTGAATTCCTTCCTGACTGAGAGCGCGTAAAGCTGCAAGGTTTTGCGCTAGGCCTACACTGACAATGATTTGGGCAAGTTCTGAAGCAGTTTTGACACCTAAGATTTTTACACATAATTGCGCGACAGGATGGGTTCGTGTTACTCCTCCAACTAGTCCTACAGCCATGGGGAGTTC
>JABXGU010000795.1 GCA_016550415.1 archaeon
CTTGTCACAGAAGATGTGACACCAATAAATAAATTGCCAAGAGTAAATCATAATGCAGATGGAGGGTGGAAACTGTGACACCGAGAGAAGGCCGTCGAAAAATCAAAAGGCAGAAGAGGAAATCAACGTCGACACCTCCACCTTTGGAAATATACAACAGTCTAACCAAGAAGAAGGAGGTCTTCACCTCCATCAAACAAGGAATTGTGCGGATGTATACTTGTGGACTTACTGTTAACAACTTGATGCATATTGGTCATGCACGCTGCTACATCTTCTGGGATGTCGTTGAGCGCTTCCTCCGATACCTGGGATACCAGGTGAAACATGTTTCAAATGTGACCGACATCAGCATAGATGACCGACTTCTCAAGCGCATCAAAGAAACAGGAGAAAGCTTCCAACAACTAATCATACGCCACACAAGGGACTACTTTGCAGACCGCAAAAGCCTAGGCATCGCAGACCCAATGACCTATTCACTTGCCACCCAACACATCCATGAGATGATTGAATTCATAGAACGTCTCATCGATAGTAATCATGCCTACATCACAGAGGACGGAGTTTACTTCCGCATCAGCACATTTCCAAATTATGGGAAACTTGCAGGCATAAGCCCAGAAGCATTACGGGAAGGAGCCAGCGGTCGCATCGACAAGGATGAATATGATAAGGAAAGTGTTGGAGATTTCGTCCTATGGAAGACTGCTAAACCAGGAGAACCATATTGGTACTCACCATGGGGAAAGGGTCGACCAGGTTGGCATATCGAATGCTCTGCCATGGCAATGAAATATTTGGGTGAGTCTCTGGATATTTCAGGAGGCGGCGAAGATAACATCTTTCCTCACCATGAAAACACTATTGCCCAGAGCGAAACAGCAAATAGGAAAACCTTTGTCAGATACTGGATTCATGTCCGTCATCTTTCCCTCAATGGCGAACGAATGTCTAAATCAACTGGCAATTTCATCACCGTCCGCGATGCTGTAGCAAAATATGGTGCCGCCAACGTTCGGTTACTCCTTTTATCTACTCATTATCGCAAACCCATGGATTTCAATGCCATCGACCTGAACCGAGTGAAAAAGAAGCTAGGACGACTCCAACACACAATAAGCCTCCTAAGAGCAGCCCAACAAACCCAAAAAACCTCGTATCCTGAGGATCAAGCACTTAGCCAAGAACTTGCAGAAATGAAACAACAATTCCAAAAAGCACTCAGCAATGATTTCAACACTGCACTCGCCATCAGCCATCTCAACCGTTATATTTCCAGAATCCAGCAGCATCTCCAACCCACCCCTCGAATAGGAAAGCAGCTTGCCAATAAGATTCTCGACACACTCCAGCAAATCGGCACCATACTATTCGGTGACTTATACACTCAACAAGTCTCAAACACTCCCCAAGCAGACATTTCCCCCTTGGTTACATTCCTACTAAGAGAACGTGAACGATTACGCCAAAATAAGCAGTTCAACCAAGCAGATTCAATTCGAACAGCCTTAAAGAAGATGGGAATCGAAATCGCGGATACAGCCACTGGACCATTATGGTGGCACAAACCTTCAGTGTGAAAGATTCGAACAGAGTGAAGACAAGATTCTCCTAGACACCCCTCGGAGATTTCAACTTGAAAAAAAGAAGGAGAGTACGCCCATTTCGAATGGGCGTGTTATGGTTTTTGTATCTAACCAAGGACTGCCATGGCTGCAAGATTTGCTACAGTTAGGAAGAAGTGTGGGAATAGACCTATGCCTACGATGAAGATAGTCATCATCACGATTGAAAATAGCATGAGAGGAGAGGCTTCCTTGACTTGGGCGGCTTCAGGATTGGGTTCAGAAAAGACGAGAATTTGGATGACACGGAGATAGTATGCAACACTGAAAGCACTATTCAGAACTAGCATAGCAGTCGCTAAGTAGGCGCCTGCTAGGATAGAACCCCAGATTATGAAGAACTTGCTGTAAAAACCAATGAGGGGTGGAACGCCTGCAAGGGATAAAGCGCCGAGAGTGAAGCAGATCATTGTGATTGGCATACGACGACCAACACCTCTCAGCTCATCTAGATCTCGAGTATGAAGTGAATGGAGGAAGACGCCGGAGCAGAGGAAGAGCATGCCCTTTGACAACATGTGTGCCACCATATGAAACAGCGAACCTGTAACACTGTAATAATTTGCTGCTGTGGTGGTGAAATCGAGTGGCATCATGGCTATAGAGAAGCCAAAAATGATGTATCCAACGTTGACGATACTAGAGTAAGCGAGTAAGCGTTTGATATCCTTTTGTGTTAATGCCATGAGGTTGCCATATAACATGGTGAAGAGGGCAAACCAGCTAAGGAAATAGCCGTAATTGACGTATACTGTAGGATCGAAGAAGAGGAGAAATGTGCGCAGTATTGCATAGCTCCCGTTCATGATGACTACGCCACTTAGCATAGCGCTAATTCCACTGGGAGCAGCAGGGTGAGCATCAGGAAGCCAGGTTGCCAAGGGTGCAATGGCAGCCTTCACTCCAAACCCTATGAGTAACCCAACGATTGTGAAGGTGACTAAACTTTGGACTGCAATTGAGCTGGGAAGGGCAGCAATGGCTGTGCCAATCTCTGTCAGATTAACTGTACCTGTCATTCCGTAGAGGAGGGACATTGTGAATAGTATCAGAGTTGAGCCCACTGCGCTAAGTAGGAAGTATTTAATGCCAGCTTCTAGAGGTTCTTCTTCATCTTTGCGGAAGGCAACCAGTGCATAGCTGCTTAATGACATTGCTTCCCAGAAGATGAAGAGGGTGAAGAGGTCTCCTGAATATACAACCCCAATCATTCCGCCTACAAGAGTGAGCAGGAGAGCATAGTAGAGTGAGAGTCCACTGTCCTTCTCCATGTACTTGATAGAATAGATGGCGACAAAGAAACCTAGGAATGCAAACATCATGCTCATCAAGATTGATAGCATGTCTATGCGAATTAGAGTTGCACCAGAGCCTGCCAAGTACTGGATATCAAGCCAAGGATCCACACCAAAGCCATAGAGGTTAAGGATGGCGTAAAAGTCCAAGATGATGGCAACAATAGATAAGAACAAGAATACTGAGGCGATTATACCCATCTCTTTCTTGGGTCTATCATTGAACGCTTTACCGATGAGAGCGATTAGGAATGCACCGGCAAAGGGAAGCACAAGGGGAAGCAGTTGAATCCATTCTGTGATACCGATAGTCAACTCTACTCAACCTCCATTAAGGAACCAAGGATGATATTGCTGTGAAGAGGGTATTAGCCACAAAGCCTGGCCAGAACCCGATGACGACGATAATCGCCGCCAAGATTAACATGGGTGCGCGAACCGTCCAAGGTGTATCCTTCACCACCTCCATTTCAGCAGAGGTGGGACCAAAGAAGACTCGCTTTATGAACCACAGTACATACGCTGCAGTAAGAGCCGTTGAGCATACTGCAAACATCACCATAAGAACACTACCCGCTAAGGCACCGCCTGCAAAGATTATCCATTCTGAGGCAAAGCCTGCAAGGGGTGGAGTTCCTGCAATGCTTAGTGCCGCAATTAGGGCAATTGTGGCAGTCCATGGCATCTTTCGACCTAACCCACCCATGGCAGTGATGTCACGTCCCCGCTCATGACCTATTTGTAACATGAGTGCTCCTGCGGTCATAAACAAGAGACCTTTACCAAGGGCATGGGTAAAGATATGGAATGTAGCACCAGTGATACCATATAACTGGAAACTACCAAGACCAAAGAAGATGTATCCCATCTGGCTAATTGAGGAATAGGCGAAGAGCCGCTTTGTATCTTTTTGAGCTAATGCCATGAGACCACCATAAATCATTGTAATGACGCCAAGGGCCATGATTATGAAGGAATATGAGCTGAAGGCGTCACCCATGAAGGTGATTAGAATACGTACGATGGCATAGGCTGCTGTTTCAATCATGACACCAGATAAGATGACGCTGATGGGCGTGGGAGCCTCTGCGTGGGCATCGGGAAGCCATGTGTGGATTGGGAAAATAGCCATTTTAACAGCGAAGCCCAGCATGAAGAGAACCACTAAGATTTTGACTATATTTAGTAGGGCAGGATTAGCCATTGCAGCTGTAAGATTGATTGCTGTGACTGTAGGAAGGGTCATATTCAAAGTTGGTGTAGCTGAAAGAGACCAAACGCCAGCAATACCTAGGATGATACAGACAGCGCCAACATGAGTGAATAGGAAATATTTGAAGGCGATGGTGACTGATTTGGGTTTTGTGCCCCATTGGGCGATGAGGAAGTAGCTTGGGATTAGCATTAGTTCCCAGAAAATGTAGAAGGCAAGCAGGTTAGTTGCTAATACTACACCTAGTATGCCTGCATTGTAGAGGAGCAAGAGTGCATAGTATTTGCCTTGACCGTTTTCCTTACCCATGTACCCAATGGAGTAGCAGGTAGCAGCTGTAGTTAGTATTAGTACAATTGCTGCAATTGGAAGGCTCAAATTATCGATAAGTAGTCCAAAGGAGAAAATGACAGAGGGTGTACCTGTTAAGATGAGTTGGGGATCAAACCAGGCAAGGATTTCATAACCAGGGTATGTCCCTAAATATGCAAAGTCAAACCAAGCTAGAGCAAAAGAGACTAGGCTAGCCAGCATGACTAAGAGGGCAAAGAATCCAGCTTGGCGACCGTTTCTTCGTCCAATAAGCCATGCGATTGGTGCACCGATAACCATGCACGCGATTGAAAAGGTTAGATAATTGAATAGCGCCATGTTCTGTCACCTCAGGGTATGGGAAGTAGTGGAGCTAGCAACCCTCCTCCGAAGAGGAGGAGGATTAGCATAATCAGCGTGCTAAGGAGCAGCAGAATCATGTTCCAGCTGTGCACGCCTGTTTGTATCCTGCGGAAGAACCGGCTTAGATCCCTTGAAGCGTCTGCCAGCAGGTAGTTGAACCGGTCGATTATACCTACCTCAACGTGTTTGTACAGTTCTTTGGATAATCTATTTGTGCCATCGATGAAAATCTTGTAGAGGGCACGATTATAGTACCAACGATTGTAGAGGAAGGCGTAAATGCCATGGAGAAATCCACGTTCACCAACCAAACTTTTGGCATCCCAACTGCGTCGAATATAGAAGAAGTAGCCGGGGATTCCTCCGAGTAATAATATACCAATTGTGATTAGGAAGGTTGGAGAAGTGAAGGTGTGAATAAATGTGTGAATGTAGAGTGCCGGGATTGTGTCTAGAGTCGCAGTTGCATGGTAGATAGTGTTCCATTGACCGAAGAAGAAAACATAGAGGAAGGGTTGAAGGAAGCCAAAGATCAGAGTCGTAAGGGCAAGGATAGCAAGTGGGATCCACATGACTGGTGGTGCTTCACGCACTTCGTGCTCACTCTCTAAGGCAATTACATGCTTACTAGGTTCACCCATGAAGGTGAGACCAATCATACGGAGACTGTAAAAGAATGTCATGGCTCCTGTGATAGCTGCGGCTGCGAAGAGAATGTAACCAATCATTACACCATGCACAACTAGCTCCCAAGCGGATGTGAAGACAACCTCTTTACTCCAGAAGCCTGCGAAGGGGGGTACACCGCTAAGGCTGAGAGCACCAAAAAGCATGCAAATAAAAGTTATTGGCATTTTGCTCCGTAGCCCACCCATGTCGAACATGTCTTTACTGTGAACAGCATGAAGTACTGCCCCAGCTGAGAGAAATAGGAGGGCTTTGAAAACAGCATGGGTTGCTAGATGGAAGTTGGCAGCAAAATATCCTTCCACGCCATGGGCGGTTATAGCAAATAATCCCAGGGCAAGGAACATGTAGCCTAGCTGACTAATGGTGCTGTAGGCCAGGACTTTCTTCAATTCTCGGGAGACTATGGCCATGGTTGCAGCAAGGAAGGCTGTGAAGGCACCTATGCATGCTACGATGAGAAAGAAGTTTTGAAGCACCAATTCGAGTAGTGGAGATGCAACTGTTAGATATGCTTGAACCAAAATTGGCATCATCCGAGCAACCAAGTATACACCAGCTTTTACCATGGCAGCAGCATGAATAAGAGCAGATACTGTGGACGGCCCAGCCATTGCTTCCGGCAACCAGATATGTAATGGAAACTGGGCACTTTTACCAATTGGACCTAGAAAGAAGAGGAAGAGAACTGTGAGGAGCAAGCCACCATTTAGGATAGAAACCATATTAGAAAGCCAAGTGAAATCAGACAATAGAGTTTGATAGTTGAAAGTGGGAGTTCCTGCAGAGGCGGTGAAGAAGAAGATGAAGATAATTGAGATGAGAAGACCCACATCACCAACGCGGGTAACAATGAAGGCTTTCATACCACAATGAGAGTTGTAATCACCTTCGGAGATTTCACCTAGTTGGTCGTCATGTATCATTTCGGGTTTGTTATACCAAAAACCGATTAGGGCATAGGAGCAAAGACCTACAATCTCCCATCCTATGAAGGTTTGCAGTAGATTATTGGCCATGACCAAGAGGGTCATGCCACCAATGAAGAATTGCATGAAGAACCAGTAACGAGTTAGTGACGTATCACCATTCATGTACCCTAGGCTATAAACAAGGATGAGTAAGCCTACACCTGTGGCAACACACGCCATGAATACTGAAAGTGGATCGATGAGCATACCGAATTCGAGTGTGGGCAACCCAGGAATATTGAGCCACACAAAAGTTTCTTCACTCCAAGCGGTGCCTGTAAAAGCTAAGCCACTCATGATATCAGTAATCATGGAGAAGGCAAAGACAGCACCTAGTAGCCCCATCAGGACAGCAGCATAGTCCCGAAGCTTAGGATGTATCTTTGCGAATAATGGAGTCAGGATTGCCCCGATAACAGGGAAGCCCCAACAGAGCCAAGCAGCATATGGTAGCATCTTTATCTTTCACTCCAGAGATTTAATGGCGTAGTTTGTTGAGTTTGCGGATGTCCAGCGTTCCGAATTTATTGTAAGCACGAATGATGAATGCTAAGCCAACCGCAATGACGCCGCCCCCAATGCAGATGCTGATGATGACAATTGCCTGAGCCAGGGGATCCACAGAAGAAGTTGGCCAGGCTGCGGCGAAGCTTATGAAGTTGAGGTGCGCACCATCAAGCAAGAGTTCGAGGGCGATGATAAACTTAATCATGTTCCGTTTTGTTGCCATGGCATAAAGACCAATAGCATAGAGGAACACTGCGAGAATCAGAAGGTAGGTGATGGGAATGTCAAACGGTATCATTTTTTTCACTCCTTCTTCACTTCATAGAAGAAAACAGAGGCTGCAAGAGCCGCTACAAAGATAAAGGCGGCTTGGACTATCATGTCAATTCCACGTTGCCCCCAGAGCATATTACTGAGTCCACTAATTAGTCCGCCAATACCTGCGGTCAAATAGTCAATTAGACGGGTGGGTTCGGCGACAGAAATGGCAGAATCAGTAAATACAGCATAGAGCAGATACCCGACTACAACTAGAAGAAGAGCGGTAAGGACAGCGCCTATGATTTTAATTTTCATGTTACTTCTTCCTCCTCTGGTTCACCAGTTCCTCTGCGTGTTGTCAGGGCAATAGCAGCCACTAACAGAATAGTTACAGCTCCAGCATAGATGGCTAATTGGAAGAATGCAACCCATGGTGCAAAAAGCAGGAGATAGATCATCCCCAAGGAAACACCAGCCCCTGCAAGATACAAGGCTGCATGAAGCAGATCCTTAGCCTCTACAGAGAGTAAGGCAAATATCGCCACAATAATGATTAAACCAACCATAAGGAAGTATGACATAATAGGAACCTCAGCCACAATAACTGGAGCACCTTAGACCCGCATGTTTATAGGTTCTTCTTAAAAGCTTGACTACAATTTGAGATTTTGGCTCACAAGAGCCTATTGAACACTGTTGTAAATTAAAAAGTTAAATATTCAAGCCTACTTCCTCTAAATCAACCAGTTTACAGGGAGGATTGCAGAAAGTTCTATTTCCACCCACTATATCCATCTTTGGCTTCAAGGATTCAGGAAAAACGATGGTAGCGACTCACGTAATAGAGCACTTCACATCCCAAAACCTACGTGTTCTAGCAATTAAGCATGTAGGCGACCCAGACTTCACTTTGGATCGTCCTGGCACAGATTCCCACCGACTTAGTCAAGCAGGATCTACTGGAGTAATACTCCATAGCGATACATCAACCAGCCTTCTTCTCTCCCATCCAGCAGGCAATCTTAAGGAATTAATGCACTTGGGTGTTTCTAGCAGTCCTGCCGATATTGTAGTCCTAGAAGGATTTCGAGCTTGGACTCAAGACAATGAGCAAATTGCCAAAATCATCTGCCTTCGAACACAAGAAGAAAGAGAAGAATTGACTCAGGGTTTACAGGGTCAATTATTGGCAACATGTTCGCTTAGACCTGATGTAAATGGAGTCCTCCATATCCCTGACCAGTTATCTGAACTTCTGCCCCAACTTGATAACTGGCTTGCCACAGCTTCACCCCTACTAGAACATGAATAGATTATGATGATAATACAACTTTGTGAGGAATAAGAAATGGAAAAATCGATAACCTTGAAAATCTTTGGAAAGGAAATTTCTACCAACGAATTTGTAGAAAAACTCTATAAGGCACTCATCTTCGCGATGATAACATCACTACGTGTACCTGAACTTTCAGGCAACGAGAAAATCCACATTGAAATCACCAATGACTAATTTCACCATTCACCACAATTCAATAGTAATGAGTCCAAATGTATCGAAGATATTCCTAAAAGGGAAATGAACTTTCAGCGTTAGCAAGCCTTTTATAATAAAGCAAACCCTCTGAATGTCAACAAGCCACCTATACGTGGTGAACCATACTATGTTGGCATCCTTGAATGATACAATAGCAAGTGTGTTCAACTTCATTCTTGCCTTTGCGATTATTCTTCTTGTCGTCCTATTGCTCTACTGGATTGGTAAGAGACTTGCACCATCCAATCCAACAAAAGAAAAGACCACCACATATGCCTGTGGCGAAGATGTTCCAGCTATTAAAGCACAGTTCCACTCACACTTACTGAGATATGCCGTCTACTTTACCATAGCTGATATTGTTGCATTCATTATTGCAACATCGATGGGAGTCCTTGGCTGGATAGTAGTCATGTATGTCCTCATTGTGTTTATTTCAGTTATAGCACTACGACGGTAAGAACACTATTGTATCTCCAAGTGTTTATTCCGCTCCACGTTTTTCTTGATAAGCGCAAAGGATTTTAAGGTGAGTAATATGAATGGGTAGAAGCGCCCAACCAGGAGGCATTTTCAAATGGGTGTAATGGATAAAGTTGTCAAATGGGCTCGTATCAAATCCCCATGGGTACTTCATCTTAACTCAGGGGGCTGTAATGGGTGTGACATTGAAATTCTTGATGCGCTAACGCCCCGCTATGATCTAGAACGTTTTGGCGTGTTGCTAAAAGGAAGCCCACGTCATGCTGATGTGCTTCTGTGTAGTGGCCCGATTACAAAGCAGACAGCAAAGCGATTCTTGCGTATCTACAACCAAACCCCAGAACCCAAGTTTGTAGTGGGCATTGGAGCCTGTGCCATGTCTGGCGGAGTTTTCCGTCAATGCTACAATGTGACCGGGGGACTTGATGGCGTGATTCCAGTGGATGCGTATATTCCTGGTTGTCCACCTAAACCAGAGGCTATTATCCATGGCGTTGCAGCACTCCTTGGCAAATTACAAAGCGGCTAATCATGTAGCATATGTTTTGGAGGCGAAAATTGAATATGACAGAAGCTAAAGAATCTGCAAAGACTCCGACGAAGAAGGAAGGTAAAATGATGGCTGATTTTGAGAAGGCCATGGGCGCTGATTTTGTCGGTTCAGAATTTCTCCGTGAACGAAGTATCGTCCTTTCGGTGCAAACAGCAGCTTTGTTGAAAGCTGTCGAATGGATGAAACAGGAATGGGGCTTATACCATCTATCAACTATTACTGGTATGGACCTGCAGGGCAAAATTGCTGTCATTTATCATTTTGAAGCAAGAGAAGTCACTGTGAGCCTTAGGGTGGAGGTTCCAACAACTAAGGCTGAGGTTGATTCCATCACATCGCTGATTCCTGGTGCTGTCCTTTATGAGCGGGAAGTTCATGACTTACTTGGCGTAGTATTCGCAGGTCATCCGAATCTAAAGCGTCTTGTTCTACCAGAGGACTTCCCTAAAGGCGTATATCCACTACGAAAGGACTGGCAATCACCGAGGCTCGATAAACCTGAGGAATAGCTTATTCTCTTGGTTGTATTGTTTATAATATTGAGAGAGATGCTTTTGGAATTCATACAATTATGATCAAGTACTCTTAGACTTTACTTTCAGATTAAGTGTAGAACGCGTATATTCTAGCATTCTTTCATCAAAATGACTTCTACGATGTTTTGAGATACGGATGTACCGAATTGGGCTCTTGTTCGGTTCAGGACTAGAACTACTCATTTGGATAATCGTGTCACTTATCCGCTCGATACTTTGGACGAAACGATTTGAATGCATCTCAGGATAGAAACTGCTTATTACCGTAATTTGTCGTTCACGGACAATGGGAAGCATATTAAGCCAAAACTTCCAGGCCACATCTTCTGAGGTCATAGCATTTAATAGTACACTGAGAGAGTCAACAAAAATACGTGGACGCTCCAATCGCTCAACACACTGAATAAATTCTTCGAATAATTTTGCTGTATAACGAATATTGGAAACACGAATAACGCTCTCGTCTGGCTTCTCCTTAGGTTGTTCACCAATGCGCATTGAACTCATGGCATCTAGGTAAAGAAGCTGTCCAGGTGTGTCATTTAAATCGACCTTGAGGAACTTTATCAGCCCTTTATATTCGTTTACGGTGTGCTCGGTGAGGAATAGGATAGCATGCTTTCCTTCTTCTAATCCTTTGATGATATATGACACACCTAAGTATCCACTAATTCCACGATCTTCTCCACTAAGTTCCTCTAGAAGGGAAGTAGTACCAGGAATAAGCCCTCCAGATAGCATTTTATCCACAGAGGGGCTCTTGGAAGTGACATATTCTATTTTAGCACTCATACTATCCCCCACAAAAACTGTGTTGGTTAATAGATGCTGTCTATAGCAATTAAACTTGTTACTACTAGTATATGCCTATTCCATCTTTTATTATTGGCGGAATATACTGTAGGCTAATCCTTTGAAGGTTTATCTGGGAGTTTAGTTTTGTACCCAATAGTGCCGTCATCAAAGTGGGGGGAACGGTATAATGTGTCTCCTCGTTTTTCTATTTCACGTGCTTCGTCAGCAAGAAAAGCTGCAGTTCGCATCATCTCATGTGCGCTAGCAACAGTGGGAATGTACTTCTCACGTTCCTTTTGCTTAAAGCAGCCCTTCACATTAAGTCCTGCAACATTAGATGCCATTTCATAAGCTGCTTGAGCTTTCACGCGTGCATAGGGATTACTAAATTTCCCTGCATTAACTGCGCGAGTAGCATTGATTA
>JABXGU010000796.1 GCA_016550415.1 archaeon
ATCCCAAGAAGAATCGTTGCAAACAGCGGTGCGTTAACTAGAGAGAAAAGGGCTTGCATATAGTCCATTATACTTGGAAAGGACATAGCAAAATACGCTGTGCCAATGCTGATTGCAACAGCGACTATAACACTTGTACGTCCTATCCAAACCAGATGCTTGTCAGAAGCTTTCGGATTAATATAAGCCTCGTAAATGTCATCCGTCCAAACAGTTGAAAAAGCAGTTATATTTCCTGACATGCCTGACATAAATCCAGCCATTAACGCGGTGAGTCCTAGACCTATCAAACCTGGAGGAAAATAGCGTTTTATCAATAATGGCAAGGCTAGATTGTAAGACTCCCCTCCATGTCCTAATCCGGGCACTAGGGCCAACGCTAATAGTCCAGGCAGTATTGCGATGAAAGGCAAGACCAGTTTTATTGCTCCTCCAATCAATGGAGCTTTTTGCGCTGCTTCCATATCTTTCGCTGACAAAGTTCTTTGAATCACCAAAAAATCCGTGCACCAATATCCAAAAGACAACACGAATCCAAGCCCCAGTATGAGACCCAACCAATCGATTCCCATCGCATTTTGTGACGCACCAGCCGTGAAAGACCAGATGTGGCTAAATGACTCTGGAATTCTACTCGTCAGGCCAGTCCATCCTCCCACTTCAGATAGCCCCAGAACAGGCAACAGCAAGAGTCCAAACCATATCAAGAAGAATTGAATAATTTCGTTGTAAATCGATGATGTTAACCCGCCCATGCTCACGTATATTCCGATAATTATTGCGGAGAGTATAATGCTCTGATGGATTGACCAACCAATCAGGATGTTAAACATCAGCGCTAATGCATACATGCTTATTCCTGACAACAATAAAGTCATTACTGCGAATATGATAGCGTTTAATCCTCTTGTAGCTTCATTGTAACGCAACTTCAAATATTCTGGAATAGACCGAACTTTGGTTCCGTAGTAAAGTGGCATCATAAAAAGAGCCAAGAAAAGAATAGCTGGGACGGCCCCAAGCCAATAGAATTGAACCTGCATAAATCCGTATTCATATGCTCCTGCACACATTCCAAGAAGTTCAAGTGCGCCCATATTTGCTGATATGAAAGCTAAACCAGATATCCAACTGGGGTTCGAACGCCCAGCAAGAAAGAAATCCTTGCTCGTTTTAACTCCTTTTCTCACAAGGAAACCTATGAAAATAACAAAAATGAAGTATACTACAATTATTAAATAATCCACTATTGTGGGCTGGAAGATCAATGCTTGACACTTCCCAAAAAAACTGGTTACAATTAAGGTTTACTGTCTATTTATGAATTGCTACCTAGAGAAAAATAAAAAGCTACGCGGGTAATTCACATTAATGAATGGATGCTGACCCATAAAATGTCCAATCAAACTGTTTCTTACACAATTGAAACCGAGGTTCCTCTCAACTATCTAGGAAACTTGCTGGACTTCATTTATCGAAAATACATACTGCCCCAGAAACAACGATTTGCAAATGTCTCTAGGGCGATCGTGGATGGCGATCCTTCCCTTACTTTTACTGTCCTAGATTCGACTGGGAAGCAGAACCTCGATGTCGAGGTTAGAGGCAGTAAGCTGATAAAGGTGAAAATCATATCACTTGATGAAATGGTGCCTGAGAAGAAGATAAACG
>JABXGU010000797.1 GCA_016550415.1 archaeon
AATATTACCCTAAAAGAGGATGCAATATGGCAGACTTACTAATTGATGGTGCAACCATTATCACTGTGAATCCGCAACGCCAAATAATCCGAGATGGCGCAGTCGCCATTGAAGGTAACCATATTCTCGCTATCGGTAAAACAAGAGAAGTCAAACAAAAACATGGCGCAGACATGCGAATTCACGCATCTGGAAAGATATTACTACCAGGCTTAATCGATGGACATGTGCATCTGGCACAAGCACTCATCAGAGGATGCGCAGATGACGTAGACCTCATACCTTGGCTGCGAGACTATGTTTGGCGCCTACAAGGAAACTTCACCAAAGAAGATGGAGCGGCAAGCGCGGCATTATGTATTGCTGAAATGCTCAAATCTGGCACAACAAGCTTTCTCGAGTGCATGATTCACAAACGCTATGGCTTCAATGGCATAGCAAAGGTAGTTGACCAATCCGGAATCCGAGGATGCCTTGCCAAGATTTTCATGGACCTAACAGGATACGCCGAATCAGAATCCATTATGTACGAGGGAATGATAGAAGATCCAGAGGATTGCATAAGAGAAACATTATCCATGCATCAAAAGTGGGAGGGAGCAGCCGATGATCGAATCCATGTTTGGTGGGGTGCACGCACTCCTGGCGCAGTAAGCCCTGAACTGTACCGTCGAGTAGCTGCACTGGCACAAGAACGAAAAATGCGCATCACCATGCATTTAGCTGAAGTAAAAGCGGATGTAGAATACACAACAAAACAATTCAAGCAGCTACCCGCTGAATTCGCAAAGTCCGTCGGGATGCTCGGAAACAATGTTGTCCTAGCTCATGGAATCTGGTTTAGTCCCAAAGAATACACGACCCTTTCAAAATCAGGAACTCACATATGCCATTGCCCTGCAAGCAACGCAAAACTAGCCTCAGGCATCGCACCAATCCCTCAATTACTCAAAGCTGGCGTCAACATATGTCTTGGATGTGATGGAGGACCCAGCAACAATGCTTACGACCTGTTCCGAGAAATATTCCTCGCAGCAATTATCCACAAAGCCAAATCCCTTGACCCACTAATAATGCCAGCAGAGACCATCATCGAAATGGCCACCATCAATGGAGCAAAGGCACTTGGTCTGGAAAATGAAATAGGAAGCATAGAAGTGAACAAGAAAGCCGACCTGATTCTCATAGATAATGAACAGCTCAATATTGCTCCCACCTATAACCCAGTAAGCAATATCGTCTACGCTGCAAATGGCTCAAATACTGATACAACCATCGTAAACGGGCAAATACTTGTCAGCGAAGGAAAACTCCTCACCCTTGACGAAGACAAGATAATCGAAAAAGCCCAAAAACTGGGCACCCAACTACTAAGCCGTTCAGGAGTTGAAATCAAAAGCCGATGGGCAACAGATTAATACGGCCTTCAGCCATTCCCCAAAGCAAATTGAGGTGATACCGATTCCAATAGATAAGATTGTAGGCAAATATCATGGTCGAGACTGGCTAACCATCCAAGAATGGACCCAAGAAGAACTCCAAGAAATCCTCGACGCAGCCAACAGAATCAAGAAACTGCAAAAGAAACGTGAACCACACGACTACCTTCTGCGCCAAACACTATTCATGATATTCTTCAACAGATCACTCCGAACAAGAAACTCATTCGAAGCAGGCATGACCCAAATGGGAGGACACGCCCACTTCCTATCACCACAAGACGTATACCGCCCCGCACTACCCGACGACGAAGAAGCCTACACCAGCGAACGAATATCAGACGTCGCAAGAGTACTAGCACGCATGGGAGACGCCATAGCAATAAGAATCTACGGATCCCACGCAAAATGGATCTACGGACGAGGACACCGCATACTACGCGAATTCGCCAAATGGTCAGACATTCCGGTCATCGATATGGAGTGTGACACTTTTCATCCTTGTCAGGCTATGGCTGATATGCAGACGATTCAAGAAAATTGTTCCAAAGTCGGAGGTAAGCGGTTTGTTATGAGTTGGGCATATAGTCCAAGTACACAAAAACCCTTGGCTGTTCCTCAGAGTGGTGTTCTGATGGGAACTAAGTGGGGTATGGATGTTGTCTTGGCTCATCCTAAGGGTTTTGAGCTTGATCCCAAGATAATCAGTATGTGTAAAGAAAATGTTTCAAAGTATGGTGGGTCCTTTGAGGTATCTAATGACATGGAAGCTGCTTTCGCTGGCGCTCACTTTGTGTATCCTAAATGTTGGACATCAAAGCACTATATTCCCCCTATAGCGCCGGTAGAAGATTGGGAGGGTTGTCAGAAGCTCTTTGATGCTAACAAGCACTGGATTTGCGATGCAGATAAGATGGCTCTCGCTGCTAAGGATGCTAAATATATGCATTGTCTTCCAGCTGACCGAGGCTTTGAAGTGACTGATGAAGTCCTTGATGGTGACCAAAGTATCGCATTTGATGAGGCTGAGAACCGTCTCCATGCTCAGAAGGCAATAATGGCAGCTATTATGGGAAGACCATCAAAGTAATGAAAAAACTTGCTCCTAAAACACCGTTACCAACTGCAAAGTCTTTGGAATATATCTTTCTGACTAATATCTCTATACTCCCAAAAAAGTAAGTAAGGCAATGATTGTCCGTACCAATGACTGAGAGATGTTTGGCAGCACAAAATAAGTCCTAAAAATATCCGTATTTCATCCATCTGTAGTCATTAAGATTTAGTGGATTTGATACAAAATGACGAGCTTGGCGTATCCACGGATAATTCTCACCTAACCGCTCAACTAACATCTTCTCTAAACGTTGATACAAGCTAATTTCATAGGGGATTAATTCATCATTATCATTCCTCGCCTCAAGAATCCCTAAGGCTATTTCTGTCCCGACAGTAGCAAATCTAATAATCTCTTCAACTGATGCCCCACCATAGATGATATTGGATTTCCGCACCATGTATTCATAATCAAGAATTCCTAAAGAGTCGGTAATCCTCGCCTTTTCACATAACTGCACAATTGCGTTCATAATTTTTGGAGGAATTAGCCAACAAGTCGCATCAGACAACCTTTCGGAATGGCAATTTGGAGGAGCAGCCGAGGGAATGTCCAGACAAACATATTGAGAATCTGTTGGCTTCGAATAATAGTATTAGGGGGCAAAGATAAATTACCTATAAAATTGTTCAATTTGCTCATTGATAATTCTTAATAATATCACTAGTGATAATAAGAATAGATTTGTTTCTTCTTCGATGTTCTCAAATTTCTATAAAAAGTTGGAGATAGTCTATTTAAAAGATCGATTCTGCAAAATTAGCCACACTAAATGAGTAATACCGAAAGTAATAATGCAAATGAGCGATAATAATAATCCCACATCCCAAAGATAGGGACTTAAAGGTATTATTCCTATTATTTGTAGATAGGTATACCCGATGAATAATGCCAGTCCTGAAGCAAATGTAATCGTTAATAGAACAGGTATGTGCCATATATGTGAGCTAGCCTTTTTTCCTTCTGTTTTCGCTCCGCGTTGCATCCAATCAAAAAACAAGATTATTAAAAAACTACCAAAAACAAGGCAGGAAAAAATAACAGAAAATATATCTATGTACGAAATAGAATTCATTTTTATCAAAAAAAAATATCTTAAAAAGGGTTAATAAAAATTTTCTTTGCTGCATAATTTCTATGTGCATAAAAAGAATGGATAATTGATGAAAGTAATAATATAATTCTTGATTTTAATTCCTCAAATGGAAATGCTTTTTAATATATATGTAATTAAATTTGACGGGGGTTTTGTTTGGTTTTCTTTATTGGTCGAAAAAAGCTGATAAGGTTTCTTTTCATCATCTGTCTTGCTTGCTTGTTCTCAATACAAG
>JABXGU010000798.1 GCA_016550415.1 archaeon
AAACAATGAAACGAGGCAACCAGAATGCCTGAAAAGAAACCCCATATTAACTTGATTATCTGTGGTCATGTAGATCACGGAAAGAGCACAATGATGGGTCATATCCTCTTCCTCACGGGAGCCCTGAGTAAGCAGGAAATGACAAAGATTGAGAAGCTAGCCCAAGAAGCAGATAAACCCTCTTTCAAATTCGCATATGTAATGGATAGACTGAAAGAGGAACGCGAACGAGGGCTTACAATCGACTTGGCATTCCGTCGATTCGACACACCAAAGCACTATTTCACAATTATTGATGCCCCTGGGCATGCTGACTTCGTCAAGAATCTCATAACTGGAGCAAGCCAAGCTGATGCAGCAATTCTAGTCGTTTCAGCTCGTAAAGGAGAGTTTGAAGCTGGCGTTAGTGCTGGTGGACAGACACGTGAACATGCATTCTTAGCGCGAACCCTAGGAATTGAGCAAATCGTCGTTGCAATTAACAAGATGGACGATTCTACACCCAAATGGTCTCAAGACAGATATGAAGAAATCAAGGCTGAAGTCTCCTCACTTCTTGAAGGTGCACAATTCGATCCAAGCAAAGTCCCCTTCATTCCAGTATCAGCTTGGACCGGTGATACGCTAATCGAACCGAGCAAGAATATGGAGTGGTATAAGGGTCCAACACTTCTAGCTGCTCTTGATGAGTTCGTTTTGCCACCGAAACCAGTTGATAAACCACTACGTGTCCCAGTACAAGATGTCTATACTATTACAGGTGTAGGCACTGTTCCTGTAGGTCGAGTTGAAACTGGAAAAATGAAGATTGGCGACAAAGTCATCTTCATGCCTCCTGCGAAAGAAGGCGAAGTCAAGACGATTGAAATGCACCACGAACGAATGGACTCAGCAGAACCTGGTGACAACGTTGGCTTTAATGTCCGAGGAATAGGAAAAGAGGATATTCGCCGTGGAGATGTTATGGGTCATATATCCGATCCACCAAAAGTTGCTGAGGACTTTGTAGGCCAAATCATCGTCATCTTCCACCCACGCGCAATCGCAGCAGGGTATACGCCAGTAATCCATGCGCATACTGCTCAAGTGGCTGCAACCTTTACAGAAATTATCAGCAAGATTGATCCTCGGACGGGTGAAACTGTCCAAGAGAAACCAGATTTCATTAAACAAGGCGATGCAGCTCTAGTCCGCTTTACACCAGTTCAACCCCTCTGTATAGAAACTTTTGCTGATATAAAGCAACTTGGTCGTTTCGCTGTCAGAGATAGCGGCAGAACTGTTGCAGTGGGTGTAGTACGCAAAATCAAGGAGAAGAAGAAGTAATCAATCACACTTCTCTTTCTCCTCCCCTCATTTCTTTTGACATTTCACTAGGAACCAGAATCTAGAGTAGGTCGAAGATTGCAAAATAGCTGTTGAGTAGCGTTTTGAGGCAAAAAGAGTTAAATAGGCACTTCTTAATCGCATAAAAGCTTCGGAAAAAAATAAGGTTCCTGTGTGGTAGTAAAAGGATGGCACAGAAAGCAAGGATTCGCTTGTCAAGCACTGATACTACAAAACTGAATGAAGTATGTAATCAAGTGCGGACTATCGTTTCCCGAACCGGCGTTCATATGTCAGGTCCAATTCCATTACCGACAAAGACGCTGAAGGTGCATACAAGAAAATCTCCTTGTGGTGAAGGAACTCCAACATGGGACCACTGGCAAATGCGTATTCATAAACGCCTCATCGACTTGGAAGCTGATGAGCGCACAATGCGTCAAATCATGCGAATACGTGTCCCAGATGAAGTTTTTATTGAAATCACACTAAAATAGAAGCCAGTTATTTTTCTAGGTCCGCTTTTTCAAGTTGTAATAAAAGAAATCCTAATTAACGTAGAAACCTCACTCTGTGTTATGACTAATCAAGAGCCCCACAAAACTCTCTGTATTGTACTTCTTTCCAGTTTAATTGCCTACGCAGCAGTAGCCATGATTTTAGCTCCCAGCCTCATTTCCGTTATTGCGCAAAGAGAAGATGCCACCTTTGTACTCATACAGAATGTTTTCTTTTTCATCATACTTTTTCTACTATTCCTGTTGCCTGCTAGTTACGTATACTGGCGATATCGTATAGATGTCCGAGTATTGGGTCCCGAGCCAGCAGCAGCTGAACCTGGTGACCAACTTATTCTTACAGTAGCAACTGGTTTCCCTTCACACACTTCCCCAAAAGGCGCACTTGTTGAAGCCTTTCTTGGGCCTCTTTCTGTGGCAACAGAGAAACTAGAAGGTAGTCCAACCAAGTTGACTCTCACTATTCCAGAACTGCAACCAGGATATCATAAAGTTACAATTCGTGTCACAAAAATGGGATGCTTTTCAGGCACTAGTGACTATGAACTTCTCATCGCTCCTCAACAGAGTGCCTAATGAAAAATAATAAACATCCTTGGAACCCAATTATTTGATATCAGTTTCAAGAAGACGTAGTACCGCTAGGCTCAAAAAAACAGCCTCTTCTGTTCGAATAGTTGCTACTCCTTGCCCTGGTGCAGTATTTACAGTAAAATCGACAAGAGAAGGCAACTTGATTCCTTCATGTTGAAGAATCTCAACCAGCCCTTCCCCGTGGCTACCAAAAAGAACAAGGATTCGACCTGCTTGCTGCCAACGACTCTGTAGAACTCTCCACACCTCATTAATAGGCTGAGCCTGACGAGAAGTCGCAACAATCAAGTCGAATTTTGTTTTATCTTTGAGGATGGCGCCAAGAGATTGATTGGTATCGACAGTCCGATATCCCCAGTATTTCATAGGTGGTGGACTGAGACTCGCTTCAAAGGTTCCTTTAGTAGTTTGAGTGATGCGAACAGTTACTCTGCAGGGTATTTGCTCAGGATGTGGTTTAAGGAGAGGAAGCAGGTATTCCACTCCCACGTCCACCATTAGACGTTTTCCCTTACGAGAAACATAACCTTCACGAATCTCATCATCACGGAGCACTCGAGAATGTTTCTCTATAGGGTGATGAGGAGTGCGAAGAGGTGGAAGTAATCCAACATAACGAAGTTCAGGAAGTTTACCAAAGATATGTTTGCGAAGATATTGGGGCGTATCAAGATATTCAAGAACTCTGGTAATGAGACGCCGCTGGCGAGCCTGATTTCGTGTAGATTGGTCGGAGTAGATGAGGATTTCGTCAACACAGAATATACAAGCGGCTCGAGCAATACGACCAATTTGACTGGTTTGCCTTGCTATACTCGAGTAAATTTCAATAAAAGAAGCAGGAATAGCGATACTAATCGGTCTATGCAAATGTGTGTTTGTGGAAGGTAACATTCTGCTATCCCAGTTTTAGCCTTTAACTACACCAAGAGGAACATGGCGTGTTACTTTCCGGGAGATATCCGCACCATGCACAGAATCAACGACCATATCCACGTCCTTATAGGCCTTGGGAGCCTCTTCAGCTAGAAGTTTGGAACTAATGGATCGCACAACCTTCCCAGTTTGTTCAAGGGATTGACGAATTTCTCTTCCATGGAATCTACGAATTGCTGCACGACGGGACATCGCACGACCTGCACCATGACAGGTGGAACCAAAACTCTCCTTCATTGCCCGTTGAGTACCAACCAATACATAGGAGGCTGTTCCCATCGAACCCCCAATTAGAACTGGTTGACCAACTGATTTGTAATCTTCAGGAATTTGAGGGTTACCAGGACCAAACGCACGTGTGGCACCTTTCCTATGGACATAGAGTTGACGTTTAGAACCATTCACGTCATGGGTTTCAAATTTGCAGATGTTATGACAGACACCGTAAACAAGGTGTAATCCCATGCTCTCCCAGTCCTTGCCAAAGACGGCTTCAAAGCCTTCTCTTATCCAATGGGTCATCACTTGCCGATTACAGAACGCAAAGTTGACAGCAGCCTTCATTGCTGCATAATAGTCTTGACCTTCAGGTGAGTTGGCAGGAGCGCAAACCAATTGGCGATCAGGCAGCCAAATATTATACTTCCGCACAGCATCCTCCATACGCTGAAGATAGTCTGTAGCGACTTGGTGACCAAAGCCACGGGAGCCGCAATGCAACATCACAACCACCTGCCCTTTGTTAAGTCCAAAGCATTTGGCAACTTCTTCATCTAGAACTTGTTCGACTAATTGCACTTCGAGATAGTGGTTACCTGCTCCAAGGGTTCCCAATTGAGGTTGCCCTCTTTTCATTGCTTTTTCTGAAATCCTTGGTGCATCAGTTGCAGCACCCTCCATACTTCCATTTTCTTCAGTGTGAGCTAAATCCGCTTCAACACCACGATCATTTTCAATAGCCCATCGTGCTCCTAAGCGCAAAACATCGGATAACTGTGATTGAGAAAGACGCAGCTTTCCCTTGGAGCCAACACCTGCGGGTACCCTGTTAAACAACTCATCTATCAGCTGGCGCAACTTTGGTTTGACATCTTCCAAAGCTAGGTTGGTGCGAATAAGACGAACACCAC
>JABXGU010000799.1 GCA_016550415.1 archaeon
ATGATGAGATTCTCACCCGCATAACCATCTCGACCGATCGCGATGAAGCCATCAAGGAAACCGATTTGATCGTTGAAGCCATTCCTGAAATCCTTTCACTGAAACAAGAAGTATTCGCTGACATCGAAGCAAAAGCACCAAAACATACTATCCTTGCTACAAATACAAGTTCACTCCCCATAACCGACGTGGCGAAAGCTACGAAACATCCAGAGAAAGTTGTTGGCATGCACTTTTTTTCACCAGTCGTTCGTATGAATATCGTTGAAATTATTAAAGGTGAAAAGACATCGAATGAAGCGGCTAAGGTGATTTATGGCCTCACGGAGAAGATGGGGAAAGAACCAGTCATGTGTAATAAGGATGTGCCCGGTTTTATCGCGAATGGTATTCAGATGTTCCCTCTCAATTTTGTGGGACAACTAGTTGATACTGGTAAATTCACTCCTGAAGAGATTGACTCAGCTACAACTATGAAGTTGGGGCTTCCGATGGGTACCTTTGGGCTCTTGGATTTCGTTGGGATTGATGTGGTGTATAATGTACTAAAATTCATGACCACGCGGATTTCCGGCATGAAGATGGCTAAATGCATCGAAGAAAAAGTCCAGAAAGGAGAATTAGGCGCGAAGACTGGAAAAGGCTTCTATGAGCATCCTGGGAATCGCTGGCAGCGCCCATCAGTTTGGTCCCAAGAGTTAGCTGATAAGTTTGATCCTCAATTGGTCGTTGTGGTTGGCATCAATCGGGCTGCTGAATTGGTAGCTGATGAAGTTGCTACTCCTGCAGATATCGATAAGACGATGAAACTGGGGTTCAATCAGCCTGTAGGCACTTTAGAACTTGCTGACTCTCTGGGCATCGATGCTGTGGTCGAGAAACTCGAATTTGTCGCTAAGGAATATGATGACTTCTATTCTCCCCATCCCCTACTGAAACAAATGATTAAAGATGGCAGGCTGGGAATGAAGACCAAAGAAGGCTTTCATAAGTACTAATCTCTAATGTAAGGGCGTGAAGTAGACGCCCTCTCGTTCCTTTTTTACTTTGCTCGAACCTTAATGGGTGATTGGGAGTGCGGACAACAATTCAGCTAGGCATGGGTTCCTTTGAATTCATGATCAATGCCCGTCGGGCCATTTTCTACACCTTCCTCACCTTATTCATGGCTGAAGTGCTAGGTGCTGATTTCATTCAACTCGGACTTGTGATCACTTTGCCTATGCTTGCAAATGCAGCTATGCAAACCTTTGTGTGGGGTCGGTTAAGCGATCATATACGCAGGCGCCGATTACTCATTGTGGTGGGAGAAACTACTGCTGGAATTGGTTATCTTCTGATATGGACTAACGTAACAATCTGGACCATCATTATTGGTCTTACAATCATCGAAGCTATCTGGTCAATGTCTAACACTGGCTGGTCTGCGCTTTTCGCAGATCTAACTGAACCTGGTATCCGATCAACGCTAATGGGTCGGATTAATGCTGTTGGCATTATTGGTCGAATTTTTGGTGCCACGGTTATTGGTTTTCTTTATGACTTTCCTCTTCCTGGTGCAGGATTCTACTGGGTTTTTCCTATTGCTGCGGGTATCATGTTTAGTAGCGTGATAACTCTTGTCGCAACGGTCCCGGAAGTTCCTCCAGTAATAACCTCAGCCCTAGCGAACAAGGGTTCTCAATTAAAAATAACGAAGCCTAAATGGCGAGATCGTTACCCAAGTAATTATCTTATCTTTCTTGGTGTTTGGGCATTTATTACAGTAGGCTGGGTCTGTTACCTTTCTCTGTTCACCATATACCTGCGAACTAGTCTCAATCTCAATTCTATTGAAATTAGTCTTGTACGAAATGTCAATTCGGCAGTGGGTCTTATTGCTGCGCCAGTGGCGGGTGTTCTTGGGGACCGCATTGGTCGAAAACCAATCATTATTGGCACTCTAA
>JABXGU010000800.1 GCA_016550415.1 archaeon
CCACCAATAATTATGTCTATCATTTTTTTAACTTCCAATTCCTCTTTTTAAAAAAAGGGGGGTTCATGGCCACTAATCCTTTACGGTTAATCGCCATGATAGCGTTGGACAGATTATGGGCATTGTGGCAAAATCCACCAATCGCCTAGCTTCGATTTCATTTTCCAGCTTATTTCCATCTTCCCACTGGGAAGGAGTACCACTTGCTGGAATCGTAGGTGATTCCTTTGGTGGACCTGGTGGCCATGCAGGCTTCGGAGCGATTATACTCGCAGAAGCAGCATCCAATGGCCAAACAACTTCCATCATGGGTCCGCCTTGCCATTGCGTAAGAGATCCGGTTCCAGGGATATTCGGATGTTCACCTGGTACAAACGTAAGGTCTCCTGATACGGTGTCAAAGGTTCCTGTGGCAAGTCTATCTCTGACTAGTTGTCTGTTGAGACCAACCTGCTCTATCGCTTGGAAAAGAGCTTCAAGACCGGAGTAGAACAATGCTGATGCGGGGAATGGATAGAAACCAAAGGTATCATTATGTAGATCAGCCCAAGCCGCTAATTCTGGCGTATCGTAAGCTGTGGCCGGGTAGCCGTCGTAGAAGTTGATTCCCGTCGCTTGAGCTGGTGTAAATGCAGAGTACACAATGAATGGAACTTCGATGCCGGGACCGAAGAACATCACATCTGGGCTATAGCCTTGAGCTATGCACGAGCCCAGAAGGAACATTCCATCAGCAGGATAACTTGATGCAATCATCACATCGCAGTCCCAAAACTTAAGGTCATTGATCAATGGTGTGAAGTCTGAAACAGCGATTGGATAGCTCTGATATACTGTAATGTTGAATCCTCTGGTGTATAAAGCGCTGTACATTGATCCGCCGTACTCTACGCCATGTTGGTCAGCGATGAAGAGAATGCCTATTGAATCCAGGGATGTAATATTCGCATCTACGTGTGCAATATAGTCTGCGACAGTTGTGCCGACATGATATGGTTGACCAAGTGTTAGGAAGACATAGTTCCATTCACCACTTGCAATTCGGGCTGAAGCTTCATTCGATCCAACGGTTAAGGCTACTACTGGATACCCGTACTGCTGATAAAGTGGAAATGCTGCGAAATTCAGTGCGGTTCCCCAGGGGGGAAAGATAAAATCTTTGTGATCTACTGTGATGAAGCGTTCAGTTAGGGTTAGCAAATTCTCAACGCTGCCCTCATCATCCACTATTTCCAATTCAATAGGTAACCGCTCGCCGTATTCTGGTATCCAAAGCCCACCCATGTCATTGTAAGTATTGACAATCCAGTTGTAGTATGGTATCAGGTGAAGTTCTGCACCACCACCATAAGGTCCCGTTAGTGAGAGAGCAGCACCAATCGTGACACTTTCTTTCGGTGGTAGTGGTTGCTGTGGTACAAATATGAAGAAGTAGTAGTAGGCTCCACCGCCAGCCGCGACAACTATGATAACAATAGCAACTATTCCGATAATTTGGTTGCGAGAGAGCGCCATTATGTTCCCTCAATAGGCACTTTCGGCTGTATGATTTATATAAGACTTATGGTCAATTTTGATTGTTCAAAGAGGGATTATCGTGAAAGCTATGAGAGTTCACGAGTATAAGAAGCCTCTCAAGCTTGAGGAGATTGAGGTACCCAAGATCGGATCCAAAGATGCCTTAATCAAAATTCAGGCTTGTGGAGTTTGTCATACGGATGTCCATCTCTCACATGGAAATTTGACGACCGAAAGGTTTGGAGGAAACCGCCCTTGGACTTTAGGCCATGAAATTGCTGGAAAAGTCCATGAAATCGGGTCTGAAGTCACAGCCTTCAAAGTGGGTGATCCAGTTTTAATCGATGGTTGGGCAGCATACGCATGCGGTTCATGTTTATTGTGCAGAACTGGAAATGAAAACTCATGTAAACTTAATCGCCCCATTGGATTTGCGAGGGATGGAGGATATGCTGAATACATTGCAGTTCCTGAGCGGGCGCTTATCCATATTGGGGATTTAAAGCCAGAAGATGTTGCGACGCTCTCTTGCTGTGGAGTCACTTCATATAGAGCTTTGAAAAAAGCCAAGGTTACACCAAGTGATACTGTGGTTGTTTATGGAGCAGGAGGCACAGGCTCATTTGCAATCCAAATAGCCAAAGCTATGGGAGCAAGTGTCATAGCCATAGATATAACCGAAGAAAAGCTAGAGATGGCTAGGAAGCTTGGAGCGCATTACGTTGTAGATGGCAATAAGGATCCTGTCAGTGAAGTTCTTAAAATAACGGGTGATAACGGTGCAAACGTTGTTGTAGATTTTGTTGGCTTTGAACAAACATATGATAATGGGCTGAAGATGTTGACAAACCTTGGCCGGCTTGTCGTAGTCGGTGTTGGACCTGGCCCCTTGAAAATCGTGCCTGATGATGCAGTAAATTACGAGCTTACCATAATGGGCGTTAAGGTTGGAACCCACAAAGAACTTGTTGATCTGGTTAGTTTAGCGAAGAAAGGCATAATCAAATCGATTACCACAAAGACTTTCAAGCTCGAAGAAGCGAACGAAGCCCTTGAACAGCTTATTCAAGGACAAATATTAGGTAGATCCGTTCTAAAACCCTCTAAGTGAGATGTAGGGATATGAAAACTCTAGTTGTTGTACCTAATCGATGTGTTGGGTGTATGCGCTGCGAACTGTATTGTAGCTTCAAATTCTTTAAGACACATAATCCAGCGAGAGCTCGAATCCACGTTATTCGGAGTGAACCATACATCGATACACCTATCGTCTGTTGGCATTGTGGTTTGTGTATTGACTCATGTCCACAGGACGCGATAAGTAGAAATAAGAAGACTGGGGCGATAGTGATCGATGCCGAGAAATGCACAAATTGTGGCCTTTGTATACCTACATGCCCGATAGGAATGATAAGGACAGATCCCGTGACGAAAGTTGCCATTAAGTGTGACCTCTGTGGTGGAGACCCTGAGTGCGTAAAGCGGTGTCCAGAGGAAGCCTTGTTATTTATTGACGCTGACAAAGCTTCGTATTACAGACAAAGAGCATTTGCCAAACTTTACGAGAATCCCGCAAAGGATCCGACCCCAGCACAAAAATGAGGTGAAAATCATGAACCAAGTATTCGGTTATGCCGGTAAGGTCTTGCGTGTCAATTTGACCAAAAACAAGATTTCAATTGAAAAATTAAGAGAGGACCTCATTGACAAATACATCGGATGCACAGGTTACGCTGCAAGAGTTCTTTGGGAAGAACTCAAACCAGGCATCGATCCACTAGGTCCCAAAAATAAACTGATTTTTGCGACTGGTCCACTTACAGGGACGCTTTGTCCAGCTTCAGGTAGTTACGAAGTTTGTACCAAGTCGCCGCTGACGGGAGGTTGGGCAGAAGCGCATTCTGGGGGTTCATTTGGTCCTAAGTTGAAATTTGCTGGTTTTGACTTTGTGATTTTTGAAGGAAAAGCAGAGAAGCCAGTTTACTTATGGGTGCATGACGGAGAAGCTGAAATCAGAGATGCAAAAGAACTGTGGGGC